>NZ_JBNGOX010000010.1:0-130470 GCF_050589785.1 Carboxylicivirga caseinilyticus
CCCCTTCAGGGGATTTAGGGGTGACATAAAATGATATTTTATTACAAATTGAAACTAACGTTGTTCTGATGTTTAATTTTTGGACACCCTCTTTTATTTCTTCTTTTTCAATTTAGGATATTCGATGCGGGCGTGATAAATATTTTTCAGCTTGTTTTTAAATACCTCTTTAGCTTCTGTTATTTCAGCAAACGTAATTGGGGCATTTAAAAACTGGTCCTCCTCAATCTGTTTGTCAATAATTCTTTCAACTAATTTGTCTATCTCATCATCGTTATATTTTTTCAGACTTCTTGAAGCAGCTTCAATAGAGTCGGCCATCATTAATATGGCTGTTTCTTTCGTGAAAGGTGTTGGACCCGGATAAGTAAAGATGCTTACGTCGGCTTCTTTATCCGGATTTTCATTGACAAACGAATTGTAGAAATACCAGGTTTTAGTTGTTCCTTGATGAGTAGTAATAAAGTCAATTATTTGCTTAGGTAGTTTTTCTTTCATGGCCATTTTTACACCACTCTCAATGTGATTGACTACCACTCGTGCACTTTCTTCATAGGTCAGTTCAGAGTGAGGATTTAAACCTTCAGCCTGATTTTCGGTAAAATACATTGGAGAAGCCATTTTACCAATATCGTGATACATTGCACCTGCTCTTACCAAAGCTGGGTTTGCGTTTAACTTGTAAGCAACCTCCTGAGCAAGATTTCCAACCTGAATGCTGTGCTGAAAGGTTCCCGGACAAGCCTCTGCCATTTTTCGTAAAATTGGGTGATTGGTATCGGAAAGTTCAACCAATGTAACATCTGATAAAAATCCAAAGAGTCGTTCAAATATCCATATCAAAGGATAAACCATTAAAAGCATAATGCCGTTGATACCAAAATAGATAAACATTTTAACGTTGATGGATGCGAAATTGCCCTCTCTCCATAATGAAAGAGCTACGTAAAAAAGTGAGTACGTTATGGTAATTAAAATAGCAGCACGCACAATATGACTTCTTCTCACCATTCTGAATAAACTGAACAGAGCTACCAGACCCGCCGGAATCTGAATGAAAACAAATTCAAAACTATTTTCAGTAAAGAAGGCACTTATCAGAATTGTAACAACATACATAAAGAAGGCCAGACGGCTATCAAAGAAAGTACGGATGATGATTGGAAGAATAGCAAATGGAATGATGTAGAATGGAAAGTCTTCAAATAACTTCTCCAAACTGGCTAATCCTGTCATTATAAGTGTTATCAAAAGGATAAAACCGATTGAACTGATCGATTTATAAACGTCGTTTCTGAAGAAATATAAAAACAATGAGATGGTTACAAATAATAGAGTCACCAATAAAAACTGTCCTGCTAATATAAAATAGTAATTAGATGTTGTGGATAGTTTTGATTCGTAATTTCTTCGTAAAGAGTCTAATACTTTTACAGTTGAATTCTGTACTATTTCTCCCTGGTCTATTATTCTTTGCCCTGCCAATACTCTTCCGGAAGTAAGTGAGATGTTATTCTGAAGGTTGGCTATCTCTGTGGGATTTCGTTCCTCATCGTATATAATATTGGGTTGGATGTAATTGTTTAGTTCCAAGTCAGTTATGAATTGTGTCAACTCATGATCGATCACACCGGCATCACCTATGATGGCACGAATTGCTGTTGTTGAAAGAAACTGATAGGCCTGAGTTTGTAAATACATTTCTGATAAGGCAAAAGGCTCTGCATAGCCACCTTTTACAAGCATTAATTCAAAATTGTCGTCCACCCCAATATATTGGTCAGGCAGCAGAATAATTCCTTTTTTATAAATGTTGTTAAGGCCTTCCTTGATTGATTTCTTAATATAACCAAAGTAGCTGGTGTCTTTGGTGTATGATTTAGAAAGGTTAGGGTATGAAGTTTTTTTAGTTAATACCAATTCGGTATAATCTTTTTCGAATCTTTCAAGTACTTGAGCTTCCTTTGTTGTATCCTTAAAAAAGTAAGGCCTGTAATGCTTAATTAAACTATCTGTTTCCTGTTTTAATTCGGCGTTTGTTTTATATATCGGAAAGTCAAATGGTGCAATTAAAGTCTGGTGTTTCCATGGTAATCCACTGATATATTCGTATCCAAACTTTCCTGTTTTAGGAAGCAGATAGGTAACTAATCCAATAGCAATCAAGAAAAATAACACCCTCAGGATTGGATGAAAATATTTCGATTTGAAATGAGGAAAGCGCTCAAGCATAAAGATTGATTTTACGAAATAATGGATAATAATGACCAAATGTAACTAAAACCTTAGATTTTTTAAATAATTTGGCTTTTTATAAATAGTACTATTATCACACCATCAATGGAGAAGTCAATTTGCACATTTGGATACATTCCGATAAGGAAAGAACCTGCAGAGCAATCAGAAATGGTCAGTCAGGTTTTGTTTGGCGAATCGTTTGATATTACTGAAAGAATTGATAAATGGTGTCGAATTAAACTTCATACGGATAAGTACGAGGGTTGGATTGATGCTAAACTGGTTGAGAAGTTATCCGAGAAGTCTGTTGAGCTTTGGGAAAAATCAACAAAATGGTGTGTGCCGGGACCGTTTATTAAGGTTTTTTCCGAACCGGATAAATCAACTCATTATATTTCCGGGGGAAGTTTGATTTTTATGAATTCAGCCGATCGAAGTAGTTTTACAATCGGAACCAAAGAGTTTTATATTTCAAGTAATTATAACGTTGATAAGCCAGTAGGTGATATTTCTGATGTGGCCCATTCGTTTATAAATGTACCTTATTTATGGGGTGGACGAAACTTTTATGGACTCGATTGTTCCGGTTTTGTGCAAGTTGTGTATGCTATTAAAGGAATACAGATCCCACGTGATGCATCGCAACAGGTAGGGTTGGGAAATATGGTTTCATTTGTGGAAGAAGCCAAAGCCGGAGATTTGGCGTTTTTTGATAATGAAGAAGGCAATATTGTTCATGTTGGTATGTGTCTGGGAAGAGGGGAAATAATACATGCTTCTGGAAGAGTGAGGGTTGATAAGTTTGATCATCAGGGAATTTTTAATCAGGAATCAAACAAATACAGCCATAAATTACGTGTTATAAAGAGAATTATCGAATAATGAGTTATACCTACGATTACCCGCGTCCGGCAGTAACAACTGATGTATTGTTGATAACAGAAAAACTACCACAAAAGATCTTATTAATTCAGAGAGGAAATGATCCTTTTAAAGGTAAGTGGGCCCTACCTGGTGGTTTTGTTGATATGGATGAAGAGTTAAAGATGGCTGCTTTGCGCGAACTTCAGGAAGAAACAGGCATTGAGAATGTAGAAGTGGAGCAGTTCAGAACCTATGGTAGTGTTAACCGTGATCCCAGACATCGTACTATTTCTGTAGTTTATACCGGTTTTGTAACAGATGAATTGGAATGTACAGGGCAGGATGATGCTGCAGATGCACAGTGGTTTACTCTGGATAAATTACCTGAATTGGCTTTTGATCATGAATTGATCATTTCAGAAGCCAGAGAATATCTAAACATTTAAGGATTGGGCAAGGATAATTGAAGCTTCGGGACCCATATTAAAAATTAGATCGAGAATGCTCATGTTGGCTATAAATCCATGTTTCTGAGCAAAAACCTGCCAGTAATTGATAATTTTAAAATCTTTATCGTACTCCGGTTTGTGTTTTGGGCTTATTAAGAAACGTAGATCCTGAATGTTGTCCGTTTTTTGAATATATTCCGAACTTTGCGTAATGGTTATATTTAAGTCCAATGCACTAAGGATGGTATGGAATAATTTCATGTTATAATCCACTAAAGAGTCGAATTTCTGCTCATAAAACGGTTGAAAATCATCAGCATAATATTCAAAAAAAGGAGAGGAGTTATAAGCCGATGAAATAGACCTCCAATGTTGTTTTTGCCAGTCGGTATCATAACTGATCAATGCGTCTCTGGTTTTAATCTTTACATTTTTTTGATTGATGACCGGCACTGATAATGAGAGAGGGCCATTAGCAGCAACAATATTACACCTGTTTCTGTACGATTTGCGTTCGTACGAACAAAGCTGTTCCACAATAATATGATCACCATCCTGAAGATGTGCAAAAAGTTGTATTGGACCCAGATAGGTGAGAGGTATTATTTTATTCGGTTGTTTCATTGATGGTTTGTTGTTCCGCTTCTGTCGTTAATTTGTCTTTCTTACGTTCTTTCCTTTTCCAGATGAAGAAATACGATGCACCGGTAATGGCACCAAAGATAAAAACTGAGATTAACAATACAGCAAGTGATATGGAAACATCTTCAAAAAAGAATTTAACAGTAACTTCTTTTGCGTTTTGAACAGAGAAAATAACCAGAATGATTGCAAATACTGTGGCAATCCAAAATGTCTTTTTCATTATTGAGGCTTTTCGATTAACAATTTACCATCTAATGTAAGCAAATGCTTTTTATTTTGTAAAGGGTAATTTATTGATTACTCCAATAATATGGTTTTCGGGTACAAAACCCCAATAGCGGCTGTCGAATGAATGTGGACGATTGTCGCCGGCTACCCAATAATAATTCATCTTAAATGTATATTTCTTACATTCTTTATCGTTCAGATATATTTTGCCGTTTTTCAATTCTACCTTATTTCCTTCATAAGCTTCAATGATGCGCCAATATAGAGGCAGATTGGTTTCATTTAGCTCAATGGTTGAGTCTTTGGCAGGAATAACAGCCGGCCCCCAGTATGAAGCATTCCATAACGATGATGTGCTGAATGGAAAAATATAAGGATCCGCAAGGTTAAGGGGCCTTTCAACACTTTCGAGGTAATCAGTCCAGTTGTGCTGTGTAACAGTTTTGCTTTGTATCTCAATTATTTGTTGATTGTCTTCTGTATAAGTTGCGTTGGCTTCATTGAGTATGGAACTGCGAATGTTTTTAGGGGTATTGGCTGCTAAAGAATATTTATTAATAAATATTGGATTGTATTTATATTTTTCACCATTGATGAAGTTTTTACCATCTTTTATCTGTAAGGTATCACCTGGTAAAGCTACAATGCGTTTAATGAATCTTGGTCTCTCGTGCACCGGAGTGAAGGCAATCGGCTTATTCGCCATATTGTTTGGCTTACCACTGATTTTAGCCTCTCTCTTTTTAAAGTGATAGTTTTCCTTTGGTGCATCATTAAATACAGTATCGGCTTCAGGAAAATAAAAAACAATCACCTCACCATAATCAAGGTCATCTAATCCAATTAATCGATGATAGGAGTCAACGTCGTCAATTGATTTACCTGTTCCAATCTCAATCTTATTCATTATGAATATATTACCTGTATGGTAAGTTGGCTCCATTGAAGAAGATTGGAGGGTGTAGATACCAAAAAGGTAGTTGTTGATGAAAAGCAAAATAATGATTGCATAGAACGATGCAAGAAACCATCCAATCAGATTTTTTTTTCGAGCTCCTTTTCTATTCCAGAATTGATAAAGCTTTTTTCTTGTGGGTTGATGCCATAATATAATAAAATGACCGAGTAAAAGAAGTATCAATATCCAGCTCTGTGACCATATGCATATTAAAAGAAAGATAATGGTTAACGTGTAGCGGGTTATTTCTTTTTTAGTCATTCTGTTCTTTGTCTGGAGGTAGAAAAAGAAGCAGCAAGGAGGAACCTTGCTGCATAATATTTAGTCTTTGTGTACTAACTTAAATATTCGTTCCCAGCGGATGTTTGAAGGGAAACTTTTATCCTTATCAAGAGAAAGCCAAACCAAAATTGGTTTACCTACAATGTGATCTTCGGGCACAAAACCCCATGATCTTGAATCGGCTGAATTATGTCGGTTATCACCCAACATAAAGTAATAATCCATCTTAAAGGTGTAAGATGTTGCCAATTCATCATTAATAAATATCTGACCATCTTTAACTCTGAGTTTATTGCCTTCATAAGCAGTTATTACTCTTTCATAGATTGGTAGATTTTTGATATTAATTTCAACTGTTTCTCCTTTTTTAGGCATCGTTAACGGGCCAAAATTATCACGACTCCAGTTGTAATCCGAACTGTAAGGAAAAACCTGCAAACCAGAATTGTTCGGAATGTCTTCATCCATCGTAATGGATTGAACAAAAGGCATGTCTTTCACTAATTCAGCCTTATCTTTTGTTAAAGGTACATAGAAATCATTTCCATACATTCCTCCACGGTCAGCAACAGAAACCCCCATGCGTTCGTAAAAACGATCATTAAGGGTAGTTCCATCAGTTTTAATAAGGTAATTGTGTTGCAAGCCTTCAGGATTTTCAACAGCTTCTCCATTGATATAAACCTGATTATGTCTTACTTCAAAAACATCTCCCGGTAAGGCGATACATCTTTTAACGTAATTATCGCGTTTATCAACCGGACGGGCCAATACTTCTCCATATTTTTGAGGATCACTATATATTATCCTGCGACCAATATTCATAAAATAATGGTTACGTTCGTAATCAGAACTGAAAGGAGCAGTTGGCATAAGGTTAGAATTTATTTGTGCCTCCTGTATGCCTTTTATCATCGACAGATTATAGAAATCGGGGTTGTTGGCTTTGAACGGAACAGTATCACCTGCCGGGAAGTTAAAAACAACAATATCGTTATGCTTGATATTGGTAATTCCTTTCAGACGTTTGTAATCCCAATGAGGCCAGTCGAGATACGATTTGATATTTGTATTCGATGAAAAAGTATTTTGTACCAGAGGAAATGCAATAGGAGTATTGGGCATTCTTGGTCCGTAACTGGCTTTACTAACAAATAAAAAGTCTCCTACCAGCAGTGATTTCTCTAAGGAGCTTGTAGGGATTTTATAGTTTTGAAATAAGAAAATATTGATAATATAAACAGCTACTAAGGCAAATACAATGGCATCAATCCATTCGACAATTGCACTTGGCTTCTTGCCATCTTTTCTTTTTTTCCAGAAACCCCAGGGGATTTTTTTAGTGATATAATTATCAAATACTAGAGGGTAGCCCAATAGAAACCAATAGTTTCCAATCCAAACAACCCAAAGGATAAAGATAATGCTTGCTATTGCCAGCTTTATCCATTTAAAATACGGTTTGTTACGCATTATCTCTGATTTTATTAAAAGTTAAGTAGGTCTTTCATACTTAGTAATCCTTTTTTGCCTTTGGTAAACTCAGCAGCTAAAACTGCCCCCAATGCAAAGCCCTGACGTGATTTGGCACTATGATGAATAATAATTTCATCAACAGGAGATTCGTATTTAATAGTGTGAATTCCGGGAACCTGCCCTTCACGGATGGCTTTGATGTTAATTTCATCTTGTTTAGGTTCCTCTAGCGTCCAGCTGTTTTTGCGTTCAAGATTTTCAATGATTCCTTCGGCCAAAGTAATAGCTGTACCACTGGGTTCATCAAGTTTTTGAGTATGATGCACTTCTTCCATCGAGACATCATATTCTTTCACCTTATTCATCAGTTTGGCCAATTGTTTATTGATCTCAAAAAAGATATTTACACCAAGGCTGAAGTTTGATGCATAAAAGAAGGTTTTACCATCTTCTTTACAAGCTTTTTCAACTATTGGATATTTATCAAGCCAACCTGTTGTTCCTGACACAACCGGAACATTGTTTTCAAAACATTTTTGGTAATTATTGAATGCTGCTTCCGGGCGGGTAAATTCAATGGCAACTTCGGCTGATTTAAAAGATTCGTCATCGAAAGAATCGCTGCTGCTAACATCAATTCTGCTTACTATTTCATGACCTCTCTCCAGGGCAATTTTCTCAATCTCTTTGCCCATCTTGCCGTATCCTATTAATGCTATCTTCATTTTTAATTAATTCTTTTCCAATCTGAGCAAAGATAAAAAAAGCACGTAAGTTATAAAGGTTATTAAAGCTTAAGTTTTGTTTTAGTTGCTTTAGGTGAGGGGGGAATAAAAAAAGGAGGTCTAATTGACCTCCTTTAATAATATTTTGAAAAGCTAATTAAGCTGCGCTCATTGCTTTTTTAACAACAGCTTTGAAAGCTTCAGGATGATTCACTGCTAAATCGGCAAGAACCTTACGGTTGATTTCAATGTTTTGTGCGTGTAAAGCACCCATCAACTTACTGTAAGATACACCTTCGATACGAGCAGCAGCATTGATACGCTGAATCCACAATGCGCGGAAGTTGCTCTTTTTCTTCTTTCTGTCACGATAAGCATACTGCATACCTTTTTCGTACGCATTCTTAGCTACCGTCCAAACATTTTTTCTACGACCAAAGTATCCTTTGGTTTGCTTTAAAAGCTTTCTGCGTCTTTCTCTTGAAGCCGCATGATTTACTGATCTTGGCATTTTTAAATCATTTTCGAATGGTTAGCGTCCCAGTCTCTGTCGGGATCTTTCGGCTAATTCACTCAGTTAAAATTAAATTTTTCTCTCTTCTCGAAATTTGTTCTTACTTCATGTTCAACAATAGCTTGATGTTTGTTTCATCAGCTTTGTCAACAGTGCCAGCATAGGTCAAATTTCTCTTACGCTTAGTCGACTTCTTAGTTAAGATGTGACTTTTGAAAGCGTGCTTTCTCTTAATTTTTCCACTACCGGTGATGGTGAAACGTTTCTTCGCACCGGAGTTAGTTTTCATTTTTGGCATTACTCTATATATTAAGTTAAAATATAAGCTATTTTTTCTTAGGCGCTTTTGGTGCGATAAACATGATCATACGTTTACCTTCTAACTTAGGTAATTGCTCCACTTTACCGATTTCTTCCAAATCTTGTGCAAAGCGTAACAAAAGAATCTCACCTTGCTCTTTAAAAAGGATTGAACGTCCTTTAAAGAAAACGTATGCTTTTACTTTTGCACCTTCCTGTAGAAATTTCTCAGCATGCCTTAATTTAAACTGATAATCATGATCGTCGGTGTTTGGTCCGAAACGAATTTCCTTAACTACCACCTTAACGGCTTTGGCTTTCATTTCTTTTTGTTTCTTTTTCTGCTGATAAAGAAACTTTTGGTAATCAGTTATCTTACATACCGGAGGATCAGCCTTTGGAGAAATCTCTACCAAATCCAGATCCAATTCGTCAGCCATTTTAAGTGCTTCTGATGTAGGAAAAACACCCGGATTGTCAATGTTATCACCAACTAATCTTACCTGTGGTACTCTTATGTACCTGTTAATTCTGTGTGCAGGCTCTTCTTTTACTTGACGGTCCTGCCTTCTGTTCGGTCTAGCTATTGTTAAACCCTCCTTCTTTAGTTAATATTATTGTCAATCGCAGAAAGCATATCTTGTACTTCCTGATTAATAAAACTTACAAATTCATCGAGTTTCATCACTCCTTTATCACCCTCACCCTGCTTCCGAACGGCAACTTTTTGTTCTTCGGCCTCTTTTTCTCCTACAATCAGAAGGTATGGAATGCGCTTTAACTCATTGTCCCTGATCTTCTTACCTATTTTTTCGTTACGGTCGTCAAGAACGGCACGAATATCGGAATTATTTAGGAAATTAAAAACTTTTTTTGCGTATTCATTGTGCTTTTCACTTATGGGGCAAATTACCACCTGTTCAGGGGTTAACCATAGAGGAAATTTACCAGCCGTGTGCTCAATAAGTACCGCAACAAAACGTTCCATACTTCCGAAAGGTGCCCTGTGAATCATTACCGGACGATGCTTTTGGTTATCACTTCCAATGTATTCCAGTTCAAAGCGCTCAGGCAGGTTGTAATCTACCTGTATTGTACCTAATTGCCACTTGCGGCCTAAGGCATCTTTCACCATGAAGTCAAGCTTAGGACCGTAGAAGGCTGCTTCTCCATATTCTACAATGGTTTGCATTCCACGTTCTTCACAAGCTTCAATAATTGCTTGTTCAGCTTTATTCCAGTTGTCTTCGCTACCGATGTATTTCGAATGATCTTCTGGATCACGTAAAGAAACCTGGGTGATATACTCTTTAAAATCAAGTGCTTTAAAGATGTATAAAATGATGTCGATTACTTTTTTAAATTCGTCTTTGATCTGGTCAGGACGGCAGAATAAGTGTGCATCATCCTGAGTAAATCCACGTACTCTGGTTAAACCATGTAATTCACCACTTTGTTCATAACGATAAACAGTTCCAAATTCAGCAAAACGAATTGGTAGATCTTTGTATGAACGAGGTTTCGTTTTGTAAATCTCACAGTGGTGAGGACAGTTCATTGGTTTAAGTAAAAACTCTTCTCCTTCGGCTGGCGTGCTGATAGGCTGGAATGAATCTTTACCATATTTTGCATAGTGACCAGAAGTCACATATAATTCTTTATTACCAATATGAGGTGTTATTACCGGCTCATAACCATACTGAACCTGTACTTTCTTTAAAAAGTTTTCTAAACGCTCACGAAGTCTTGCTCCTTTAGGTAACCATAACGGTAGTCCTTGTCCTACTTTTGCAGAGAAGGCAAATAACTCCAGTTCTTTACCAATTTTACGGTGATCACGTTTTTGAGCTTCTTCTAATAATACTAGATAGTCCTCAAGCATCTTAGCTTTTGGGAATGTGATACCGTAAATACGGGTTAACTGTTTGCGTTTTTCATCACCTCTCCAGTAAGCACCCGCAACATTTAATAATTTAACAGCTTTGATTGGTGCTGTTGATGGTAAGTGTGGTCCACGACATAAATCAGTGAAATTACCTTGTTTGTAAAACGAAATTGTTCCGTCTTCCAGTTCACTGATTAATTCCAGTTTGTATTTATCATCTTTTTGCGTGAAATAATCCAAGGCATCGGCTTTAGATACTTCACTTCTGACATAATCTAATTTTTGGCTTGCCAGTTCTTTGAACTTTTTTTCAATTTTTGGCAAATCAGCATCTTTAATCACTACATCATCACCAGTATCGATATCGTAATAAAAACCATTTTCGATAGTTGGACCAATACCAAATTTGGTGCCTGGGTACAAGGCCTCAATAGCCTCGGCCATTAAGTGAGCTGAAGAATGCCAGAATGCATGCTTACCTTCCTCGTCTTCCCATTTATGTAATTTAACCGTTGCGTCGGTGGTGATAGGGCGCGTTAAATCCATAAGGGTATCATTTACCGTTATCGATAATACTTCTTTAGCCAAACGTGGACTAATACTTTGCGCAATATCAAGGCCTGTTACACCGGCTTCATACTCTCGGACACTTTGGTCTGGAAAGGTAATTTTTATCATTCTTTTTTCGTTTTTAAAGAAAAATCACGCAAAGATAAATAAAACCAATTAAACAACCTTTTAAAAGATTGTCATTTATAGGTTTTTTAGGTAATTAGCGTAAGAATGATGGGGGAAGTAGATTTTTAAAGTTGCAATCTATTAAGAAAGGGGAGGGTGATTTCTTAATAGATTGCATTATATTATAGGTAATTAGGCTTTATGAAAGCGTTTGCCTTTTTTAAAAATTAAACGTTCTTCCAATTCCAGTTTCTGATCTGGCGTTGCCAAAAAATAGGTCTTACAATCATCTCCACAGCAGGCATTGTATTTTTCTTTACAATCGTCGCATTGTATAAATAACAGATTACATTTTTTATTAGCGCAGTTTGTATGCGTGTCGCATGGCTTTCCACACTGATGACAGTTGCTGATCACATCATCCGAAATACGTTCTCCCAGACGATTGTCGAATACGAAGTTTTTACCATTGTATGTATTCTCTAATCCTTGCGATTTGATTTGTCGAGAGTAATCAATGATACCGCCTAAAAGTTGATTAACATCGCTGAAACCATGGTGTTTAAGGTAGGCGCTGGTTTTTTCGCAACGTACGCCGCCCGTACAGTATAACAGGATCTTTTCATTTTCTTTCCCTTTAAGTTTCTCAAGTACTTCGGGAAGTTCGTCTTTGAAAGTTTCGGCATCGGGTAGGATTGCTCCTTTGAAATGCCCGATCTCACTCTCGTAATGGTTACGCATATCAACAACGGTAGCACCTTCTTCCAGGGCCTGATTCCATTCTTTGGCCGACAAATGCTGGCCAACATTGGTTACATCATATTCATGTGCCTGCAATCCATCAGCCACAATTTGCTTACGCACCTTAACCTGAAGTTTTAGAAATGATTTACCATCATCTTCAACTGCTATTTTAAAAGGAATATCTTCAAATAAACTGATGGAACGCAAATGTTTCTCAAAATCTTCCCATTTATGATCGGGTACACTCATTTGTGCATTGATTCCTTCAGATGCAATATATATTCTTCCCAAACAATTCAATTGATTCCATTTTTCGTATAGAAGATTGCGCAAGGACCAGGTGTCGTTAATAAGTATGTATTTATAAAACGAAACAGTTGTTCGTTTAAAGGTTTCTTCGGCTAATCGCTTTTTTAATTCTTCGGGACCAAGTTTATTGTATAATCCTTTGTTCTTGCTGTTTGGATCCATGATTGTAATTTTTGCGCAAAAATATAAATCAAAAAAGAAAAACGGATAGAAAAATCCTAAAAAGATCCTAAAAGAACGGGGAAGTGCTGATGTTCCCCGTTATAATTGGATTCTTAATTATTAAAGTCCGCTAAAATCAATGTCGTTAAATACCATTGTAGGACTTAATATGCTGGAATAAGGATAAGGGTCGTTGCCTAATTCTGAAAGCTTTTGCCAAAAATCCTTGGCGTTGCCTGATATATTCATTTCATTAACTGGTTGAACTAATTTACCGTTTTCGATCAAAAAGCCCGAAACGCCAAATGAGAAATCGCCGGTTGTTGGATTTGAGTTGCCTCCATTGAAAGAGGTAACAAAAATACCTTTTTTTATGTCATTTGCAATTTTATCGAAGTTTCTTTCACCCAGTTCGAAGCGAATATTTGAAGGTTGCCCACCATTGGGTGTCATGTTTAGTTTTTTTCCGTAATAATTGTCGATGTAATATTGATTTAATACTCCATTTTTAATCATTGTTCTGGGTTGTGAAGCAATGCCGTCTCCATCGTACAAGCGCGAAGCAAAACCACCTTCTATAAACGGATCATCAATAAGGGTAAGTTTGGATGATGCAATTGATTTACCAATCATGCCTTCGAGATAAGAGCTTTTTTGTTGTAAAGCACGTGCCTGCATCGGACCGAAAAACATGTATAGTAACCTTGGTACGGCTCTGTTTTCAATTATCATGTCGTATTTGTCTGAAGCAATTTTGGTTTGCCCCATTTTACGCAGCGCATTCTGAGCAGCTTTATTGCCCAGTTCTTGTGGTGTTGGCATTGAATTGTAAAATCGACTTCCACCCCAGTGATAGCCTTCTGGTCTGGCATCATCATCTTTAACTGTAACTTCTCCACCGGCCCAGAAAGAAGTGGAAATTCTTTCTCCTATAAATCCATTGCTGTGTACTTTTACACTTTCAGAATAATCATCGCTGTATCCTCCAGTAGCAGATATGATCTTTTCACTCTGGGCACGGGCGATGTTTTCTATTTCTTTGGCAATGTTTACTTTTTGTTCGGGTGAAACTGACAAATATTGCCGATCTTCAATTTTTAGGTCTTTCTCCAGATTTTCAGGATATAGAGATGGATCGGGTAGTTCGCGGAATTCATCGGCACTTAAATATTTGGTTGCTTCAACAGCTTCTTTTATGAATTTTTGCAGATCGCTCTTGTTTAAGTTGTTGGTTGAATGACCAGAGTATTTGTGATCGCGATAAATGTTAAGCGATAAACCGTTGGTGGTTGATTCTTTAATCTTTTCAATCTTTTGTTCACGGACTTCAATTTCTACAGATCGTGAGTTATATACTGAAGCTGCGACTTCTGATGCTCCTTGTTTTTTTGCATAGTCAACGGCCCAGATGGCCAGATCTTTACGTTCTTTTGTGTTCATTGTGGTTTGTTTTGAGTTAGACATGATCAGGCATTAACACCGCCTACAGTAATTTTTGAGACTTTAACGGTAGGTAAACCCATCGAAACAGGTACTCCTTGTCCGTTTTTACCACATGTCCAACCTCCTTCGGCCATTTTAAAATCATCTGCCACCATTTCAATGTCAGCAAGTACTTTAGGTCCGTTGCCAATTATATTAATGTCCTTGATTGGTTGAGTTAATTTTCCATCTTCAATGAGATAGCCTGATTTTACATAGAAAGTAAAGTCACCGGCGCCAATCATTACCTGTCCGTTGGTAAATGTTTCGGCGTAGATTCCGTATTTAACGGATTCAATAATCTCCTCTTTTTTATGAGGTCCATTCTCCATATAAGTGTTTCTCATTCGAGGCATAGGCATATGACGGAAGGATTCGCGGCGGCCGCTTCCGGTTGTTTTTACGCCATAATGTTTGGAACTGATACGGTCGTGCAGGTATGAAGTCATGATTCCGTTAGATACCAAATAGGTTTTTTCTGTATCGTTGCCTTCATCATCTACATTAATGGATCCTCTGATGTTGGGGTTAGTACCATCATCAACAATGGTAACAAATTCATTGGCTACCTTTTTGCCTATTTTGTCGCTGAAGATTGAAACTTCTTTGCGGTTGAAATCGGCTTCCATGCCATGTCCAATGGCTTCGTGCAATAATATGCCCGAACTACCTGCTGCCAAAACTACTGGAAGTTCGCCTGCTTTAGGCTTAACTGCTGCAAACAAATCGGTAGTTCTTTTGACAGCTTCTGAGGCTAATAAATCTATATTGTCAGGTGTGAAGAATTCAATTCCACGACGACCTGAAAGATTAAAACTGTTTTGCTCCTTTTGTCCATTTTGCTCGGCAGTACAACTTACCGAAATTTGACCCATGGGCTGGTAATCAAATGTCATTCTTCCTTCGGAATTGGCGAAAAGAACATAGGATGTTTCATCCATAAACCACACATTTGATTTGATGATGCGGTTATCCATGGCGAAGACCTTATCATTTATCTGTTGCAGATAAGGAATTTTTTCATTGATCGAAACTTCTTCCCACGGAGTTTTAATAACATAGTAATTGGGCAGTTTGTGATTTTCAAAAGCTATTGGTTCAATCATTGATGAAGTATTAGCGATATTGGCAGCCGTACGAGCAGCCGATTTCATCGCATCCATACTTATTTCTTCGCTGAATGAATATCCTGTCTGATCACCTTTTAAAACTCTAATACCAACGCCCAGGCTAATGTCTGAATAGGCTCTGTTAACTGCTTTATCTTCCAATCCAATGTAATTGCCTATTGTATGTTGAAAATATACATCGCAATAATCTCCTCCTTTTGATAATCCTTCTCTGATTATTTCCTGAATCATTTGCTGATTAACTCCAAAATGTTCAAGATAGTCGTGTAGTGTCATGTTGTTTCCTGTTGCTGACGGGCCATTTGTGCAGCCCGATAGTAAATTTGGCAAGATGGCTGTTCCAACTGCGGTAATAGCTCCGGCCCTGATAAAATCCCGACGATTAATAGTAGCTTTCATTAAGTAATAGTTTAGATGTACGCTGATAACAAAAAGCAGGTTGAAGTCGCTTTTTGAATAATTAATTGTGGGAAATGCAAATAGTCACTTAGTAAAAGTAAATTTTTTTGATAATTAATACAAGCACTTATAAGTAAATGCTGAAATACAATTGACCGTGAATATTTAGTTTTTAGAAGGAGAAGATTGATTGGGAAATGTTTAGGATAAAGCATAAAAAAAAGCGACCATTGGTCGCCTTTGATATTGTGAAAGTTTATTTGTTACCACAGTTTTTCTGGGTAAATGCCTGAAGAAATCAATTCGTCAATTTTTTGTTGAACCATTGGTTTGTCTTCTTTGTATGTAACGCCAAACCACTTCGAATCAGTTCTGATTACTTTGGTTGAAGCTTCCCCTTTTTTAATCAACTGATCAACCACAGCATTGAAATAGAATTCAGATTTCATTTCCTGTCCTTTTTCTTTTAAGAAATCAAGAAAGGCGCTTTCCAGCTTTTCAAAATAATTTGGTTTGAATGCCCAAAAATTCATCGAAACAGCTTCGGTTCCGGTTAACTCGGTTTTAGAATCTTCTTCGTAAAAGAAAATCTTTTCGCCTTCGTAACCAATTTTTGTTCGCTCCACAATATTTACCAGGTTGCCATCGGCATTGGTTTCGCATACTCCTCGCGAAACGGTTCCGTGTTCTGATAAAGTGTTGTTTAGTTTGTATCCGACCATGGCATATTCGTTTTCATCTTTGCTATCAGCTACAAAATCGAAAACCTGCTTGTAAGCTTCACGACCATAAAAATCATCGGCGTTGATAATAGCAAATGGTTCGTTGATAACTTCTTTTGCCATTAATATTGCATGGCCAGTTCCCCAGGGTTTTTCACGCCCTTCGGGTACCGAAAATCCTTCAGGTAAGTTTTTCAGATCCTGGTATACATATTCTGTTTTGATTTTACCTGCCAGGCGAGGCTCGAAACGTGCTTTAAAAACATCGGCAAAGTCTTCGCGAATCACAAAAACAACTTTGTCGAATCCTGATTGGATTGCATCGTAAACCGAATAATCAATGATTGATTCTCCGTGAGGTCCCAATTCGTCCATTTGTTTCAGACCTCCGTATCGGCTTCCCATGCCGGCAGCAAGAATCAGTAATGTTGGTTTCATATCAGAATGGTTTTATTTTAAGTTCTTAATTATTTGCTTCTCTCGAAGTCTTTCTTCAGACCAAGATACAACCAATTTGCCAAAGCCTGACGATTGTCTGCTATAACAAATCGAAGTTGATCGCGGTAATTTTGGATGTTACCTAATTCGATAAATACCGAAACAGGAGTTGTATTGCGCAATACATATAGATTACGATCGCTTACGGTTCCTTCAAATCCTCTGGATGGCTGATGTTCACCATATTTTTCATTAAAGATATCACGTAAGGTAATGGCCAGCTGTTCACCGTTTTTGCTTTTTTTGTAATGATAAAAGAAGACATCAATTTGTTTACGTTTACTTCGGCTGTCGACATGAAGTATTAAAGCTCTTCGGTATTTTTCTGTGTCGTTCTTATAAAGCTCATTTACTTTTTTCGATCGCTGAATAAGCCTATCCATTTGATTTAAAGGAATGGTTTGACCCATGCATGTCTCGTGGTTGTCGTACTTCAATATTTGCTCATCTCGTATACCATCATCCGGATCCTGTATAAGGATGTGTACTTTAGCACCATTCTCGATCAGTTTTTTTGCCAGACGAAGGGTAATGTCGTATGCATATTCATCCTCGTGCAGTTCGTAAGAACCGTATTGGCCTATAGCGCCGGGATCAGGACCGCCATGACCTGAGATCAGATAAAAAACAGCTCCCTTCATTTCGTCTGATTCAACCGGAAATTTCTCTCGATCTTTTCCAAAGAGTGGCTCAAATAAATCTGTTTGCTTTACCGGAATTACATATGATTCGTGTAGCAATAGGCTGTTATTAGAACCGAATTTACCTTTATTTAATTGTAAAAACTCTTCTAAGTCTTCCTGTGGCGACAGATTGTTTCTTATCATAAAAGAATACAGCCCTTCTCCGTTTTGTGGTTTGCTTGATGTCTTTACCTCCGTGTTCTGCGCCAATAACCAAAAAGGAAACAAAAGGAAAAGGAATGCTATATATGAGTGTCTAGCTTTTATCTTCATAAAGCACAAAAATATAGTTTTTAAGTAATTCAGTATAATATTCTACAACGGTCATTCTGCTATTTTATTAATAAGCTTAGTTATTGCATTAATTAAATGATTTAATGGATTAACGAAAGAAGTGTAAAGTAAATATTATCAATAAAATATTGAGTATAAAGAGTTGTGCTTTGGGTGAAGTTGATTTATAAAAAATTGTCAAATGGTAAAATTTGTTTTTATTAATTTCAGATCTTGCAAAATGTAACTAGTTCTTTTAACCTCATATTATGAATAATTCATTACACACAGTTTTAGGTGCCTCCGGTGGAGTAGGACAATCGGTTTTACAAGTATTATTAGAAAAAGAATTACCTGCACGTGCTGTTTCCCGATCAATGAACTTTAAAGGAGTCGAATTGATGAGCGCTGATTTGCTAAAAGCAGAAGAGGTAGATAGGGTTGTGGCTGGATCAGCTGTTGTGTATTTATGTGTGGGACTGGAGTATAAAACCGAAGTATGGCAGCGCGATTGGCCTGTGCTGATGGATAATGTAATTGAGGCCTGCAGTAAACATGGGGCGACATTGATTTTTCTCGATAATGTATATATGTATGGTCCTGCTCCTTTACAGCAGAAGTTTGATGAAGGATATACCGAAAATCCTTCAACGCAAAAAGGTATAGTCAGGAAAATGATAGATGATAAATTAAAAGCTGCTTTTATACAAGGAAAGTTGCAAGGGGTAATTGCCCGCGCGGCTGATTTTATTGGGCCCAATGCAAATAACAGTGTTTTTTATTTTTCTTTCCTGGAAAGAATTATTAAAAATAAAGCTCCGCAGTCTTTATTACCTCGTGGACCCAAACATACTTATGCCAATACAATTGATTTAGGTAGAGCCTTGGTTGAGTTAGGGTTGGAACCTGAAACTTATAATGCGGTTTGGCATTTGCCCGTTGGTGAACCTGTTTCAGTCGATGAAATGATGGCAATTTTTAACGATGTTTTAGAAACTTCCTATAAAGTATCTTATATGCCGAAGTTATTAAAAAAGATTGTGGCTGCCTTTGTACCAGTCGTAAAAGAGTTTGATGAGATGATTTATCAGTTCGAATATGACTATATTATGTCTTTTGAAAAATTTAAAAAACAATTCCCCAATTTTAAAATCACTCCTTATCGTGAAGTTGTGAAACAAATGATAGAATCTTTTAGATAACTAGCGGGAGTCTGTAACTGGCAGAAAATAGGGTAAAACCGATATTAACGAAAAAAATAGTTGAATAAACTAAATAATTAGTTGCATAAACGAATTAAATAGTTACATTTGTTTTGTCAATAGAATTCATGGGTAAAAAATAACTAAAAATGACAGCGAAACGATTAACAAAACGTGAAGAAGATGTAATGAAGATTTTATGGGAAGCAGGTAAGGGTTTTGTAAAAGATCTGTTGCCAAAGCACCCTGAACCCAAGCCTCATTATAATACGTTTAGTACAATAATAAGAGGATTGGAAGAAAAGGGTTTTGTTTCTCATAATGCCTACGGCAATTCTCACGAGTATTTTCCTGCGATAAGCAAAGAAGATTATCGCAAGCTGTATATCAAAAATATGGTATCCGATTATTTTGAATCATCTTATAAAAATGTGGTTTCCTTTTTTGTAAATGAAGAAAAACTTAACGTAGATGATTTAAAAGAACTGATTGAATTAATTGAGAAAAAAGAAAAGTGATGGCATATTTGATAGAGTGGCAGATTAAAGCTGCTATAATGGTGGCATTAATGGTTATTGTTTTTGCACTTTTTTTGTCAAAAGATGCAATGTTTAACCGTAACAGAGTATGGCTCTTAAGTACATTGTTTGTACCGTGGATTATTCCTTTTATAGCTATGCCTGTTAGTGTTAAATCAATACTGTTTGCACCCGAAGCAGAACTTGATCTCACAACTTTATCAATACCTGTAACAACCCAAACAAACATAACTGAACAAACTGCATCTGTGATAAATTGGTCCAATATACTACTGGCCTTTTATTTGCTGATTAGTATGGTGTTTGTGGTTCGTTTGTTGTGGGGATATACCTATCTTTTTAAGTTAAAAGGCAAAAGTAAAAAGTTAAAAACAAAAGGGTTTGATTTATATCTGTTAGAGGATAATGATATTAATCCTTTCTCGTTCTTTCAATCGGTGTTTGTTCCACAATCAGTATTGGAACAGGCAGATCGAGACCATATTTTAAATCACGAACGAGCCCATTGCCGCCAATGGCATTCTGTTGACATTACCCTGGCAGAATGGATGTTGATATTGCAATGGTGGAATCCTTTTGCATGGTGGTTACGGAAATTAATCGCTCAAAACCATGAATTCTGTGTTGACAAAGCCATGATGCAAATTTCGGAAGAACCCAAACAGTATCAATATTCGCTTATGAATTACCTGCCCGGTAGCAAAAGTCTGAAGTTGGTTAACAATTTCAGCCAAAGTTTAATTAAAAAGCGAATAATCATGATGAATAATAAAACAGACAGAAAACTGATTTCAAAAATGAAGAGTCTTCTGGTTATGATAATGACATTTACAGCGTTGGTAGCTTTTACTAATCCTGATAAAACGGAAAAACAAACAAAGAAAAAAGAGGTCGTTGAAAATATTAAAACTAGCGATGATTTAAGAAAGTTTGTGGCACAAAACCTTAAGTATCCGATTGAAGCTCGTAATAATAATTTTACCGGAGATGTAACGGTTAATGTACCCATCAATAAAAGCGGAAAGGCTGGTAAACCTGAAATAGGTGAAGCAAAAGGTAGTGATGTGGTCAATCCAGGTGAGGTAGTGGTAGTTGCATATGCTCCTGAGGATGGTGCTTCAGGATATGATTCTTCTGTTTCGTTAACTGGTTTGGAGAATGAAGTCAAAAGAGTAATGACCAAATTACCTACTGTTGAAGATGTTAATCTTTTAGGTAAAACCCTGGAATTGAAAGTGAAATTTGTTTTGCAAAAGAAAGATGAACAGGTAGATGTGACTAAGCCTGCTATCTATCTTGATGGAAAGAGGTTTTATGGAGATATGAAGACCATTGCACCAAGTCAAATTGCTTCAGTGAATGTATTAAGAGATGAAGATGCGGTTGCCAAATATGGTGAAGATCATCGGATTGGTGTAATTGAAGTAACAACTAAGAGTGATGAAAGTAAAGAAAGGGAAGAGTTGGTTGTAGTTGGTTCTGGAAAGATGGATGATAATCCAGTTAAAGTAGCAGCTGAAAAATCAGGTTCTAATCCACTGTATGTATTGAATGGGGAAGAAATAAGTAAAAAAGAATTTGATGCCATTAAAAAGGATAAAATAGAATCGGTATCGGTTCTTAAAGATGAATCAGCTATTGCGGAATATGGAGATAAAGGTAAGAATGGAGTTATTATTATCAGTTTGAGTAAATAAATTTTTCATTCTCAATTGAGGAACCTAACTATTTGTTGAAGAAAGTAAAAAGATGGCATATTTAGTAGAGTGGCAGGTAAAAGCTGCATTGATTGTGGTATTAATGGTTGTGGTTTTTGCATTATTCTTATCGAAGGATACACTATTTAACCGAAACCGGATCTGGCTATTAAGTACGCTTATTCTGCCTTGGATAGTTCCGGTACTTGCCATGCCAGCTAGCGTTCGCTCTATTTTTTTTGCAGAAAGAACTATTATTGAATTACCTGATTTAGCAATTCCTCTTTCAAATCAGGTTGCGACTCCAAATCAAAGTTCTTTTACATGGGAGTGGTCGCACCTGTTTATTACTATCTATCTACTGGTTAGTTTGGTTCTGATGATCCGTTTGGTGTGGGGATATATCTATCTTGTAAAGTTAAAAGGCAAAAGTAAAAAGTTAAAAGTCAGAGGTTTGAATCTATATCTTTTAGACGATGAGGAGATCAATCCTTTTTCATTCTTTCAATCTGTTTTTGTGCCTCAATCGGTGATGGAGCAATCCAACAGAGACCATATTTTAAATCACGAACAAGCCCATTGCCGTCAGTGGCATTCTATTGACATTACCCTGGCAGAATGGATGTTGATATTACAATGGTGGAATCCTTTTGCATGGTGGTTACGGAAATTAATCGCTCAAAACCATGAATTCTGTGTTGATAAAGCCATGATGCAAACCACGGAGGAACCCAAACAGTATCAGTACTCCTTAATCAACTACTTGCCGGGAAGTACCAGTTTGAGGTTGGTAAACAACTTCAGCCAAAGTTTAATTAAAAAGCGAATAATCATGATGAATAATACCATTCAAAACAAATTTAAAACACAGTTAAAAGGAGTGTTTATTGCCTTCCTTACAGCTATTGCTATGCTGGCCTGTACCGATTCTGACAAAGTAAGTTCAGATAAAGTTGTTGAAACCCTGGCAGGATCAAGGGCTGTAATTAATTATGAGGATGGAACTAACTATAGTGTAGTTTTAACCGATAAAGGATTGGTTGAGGAATCGGAGAACATAAAAGGAGCCCAATTTATTCTTAATGGAGAAATTGCAGACTGGAGTTTATTAAAAGGTCTTAAAACTCATGAGATAAAATCATTGGGGCAGATTCCGGTAGGACAAAATTTTAAAGATGTTCTGTCTGCCGATAATAATGGGGCCATATTTGTAATGACTAAAGGTTTTGAAATACCTAAATCAGACCAATCCATTTCAGATCAGATAATTTACCTGAATGGGGAGAGGTATACGAAAGATATTAACAGTATTTCTCCTGATAATATTGAGGCAATTAATGTGTTAAAAGGTGAAGCGGCTATTGCTAAGTACGGTGAAGATCATAGTCAGGGAGTCATTGAAATTACAACAAAGGATTTTGAAAGCACTTCACATGATTTAGAAAGTAACTCCAGTAATGAAGTTGTTGTGGTAGGCTATGGAAAGATGGAAGATAATACGGTTAACAATATTGTGAAGAAAGGCGACAACGTCCAACCTGAGATTATAATTGATAAGAACAAATAATATTGGTGGTTTTAAGTGAATGGCCCGGGTAGTATCTTGCTCGGGTTATTTTTTATAGACCGATTGGTCGGTTTTGAATTTTATTCTATTTTTGTTAAAAACGCAACAACAACAATATGAACGAAATCTACTGGAACCTTCCATTGATAGAATGGATAGGTTATTTGGCATCAACGCTGGTGTTTATTTCATTGAGTCTGTCTTCTCTGGTTAAACTTAGGATTTATAATTTTGTCGGTTCATCCATCTTTTCGTTTTATGGCTTTTACATAGGAGCTTTACCGGTTGGTATTATGAATCTTCTTATTGGTTTATTTAATATCTACTATCTGCGCTTTTTGTTATTTAAAAAGGAGCGTTTTAATGTGGTAAGAGCAATTGCGGATGATGAGTTTTTAAGTCAGTATTTGCTATATCACTTCAAAGATATTTGTCGATATTTCCCGGATTTTAATCTCAACTTTAAAAAAATAAACAGTCAGGTACTGTTAGCCTTACGCGATGCAAAAGTAGCCGGTGTTTTTATTGTTGGAGATGATAAAGATGGGCAGGCAGAAATTATCCTAGATTATGTAACGCCCGAATACCGTGATTACAAAACAGGTCGCTTTTTATTGCAGAAGTATCGTGAACAACATGCTGATAGAAGTACCCGACGTCTGGTTTGCGAGTCTTCAAATAAATCACATATTAAGTATTTGAAAAAGATGGGATTTGTGCAAGAAGGAGAGCAGAAGTATATCCTGGAATTGTAGTGGAGTTGTTGAATGTGTAATTGTTTAGTTGCAGAATTGTTGAGTTGTTTAATTGTAAATATTCAATTAAACGATTCAACAAATGTACATTTAAACAGTTTCACAATTAAAAATTGATAATCGAATAATTGATTAATCGGCTAATCGTTTACAGTTCGGCCCATATGCGAGCCAATGAAAAACCTGGAGCATTAATATTCAAATCAAGAAAATAACCAAAGGGTGTTTGAGCCACTTCTAGTTCTGCATTTTCCAACCTTATCTGAGCCGCATCGAATACCTGTTTGGTAAAAACAACGCTCGCTTTTGATTCTCCCAAATGAGCAAAGGAGTGAAGCACAATACGTTTTGTGTTATTTTTTCGGGCCGCCCATTTTAAATGGTTTACCAGCTTTTTCTCACGACTCTTAACATCCTTCTGTTCATCAGCTTCTTCAATCTGAATGCAGGCCAACAGGCAGTCTTTAAATGATTTTGCTTCACCCGGATCGGGAGCATCTTCAAGGTTTTTAACCTGTGGTGTGTAGCTGAATGATTGGGTGTAAAAGATAAGTACGCGCATAATTTTGTGTGTTTAGGGCTAAAATAGTAATAGTTGGTAAGTTTAACAGACAGAAGGTAGAAGTTTATGTGGTGATTTTTAACCACGAATTACACAAATTACACAAAATGAATTTTAAGGTTTGCTTAAACGATAATAGGTAAATACTATTATTTGCCTTTTAGCCATAATTATACCGGGAGACGTCTTCAAGAAAATACGTCGAGAAAATCGAAGATATTTGAGAAGCCTGAAAGGCTAACTGTAAAAGCCGTGGGTTTTAACCCACAGTATGATATTGTTTTCGCTCTATAATTCAAGATAATTGATACAAAAAAAGCTCCCCATTGTTATTCAACAAAAGGGAGCTCCATTAATTCTATTTGACTTATTTTCTCTGTGTTTGAAGGTTATCCGATTTTCTGATTCACAATTCCCAAAATCTCTTTTTCGGCTTGTATGGCTTTCTCTTCAATCATCTTACCTTCGGTCAGGATACCTTCAACAAAGCTTTTGTCATCCAGACCAGAGGCGTTGATCTTCACATTCAGATAAGCTCCCATTACGGCACTTCTTACACATAAAGCACCCACACCGGCATCGGAAACTGAGTTAGGATTACCTGTTTCAGCCATGGCGCGTATCATATCAAAGGCTTCGTATGATTTCTGCATTACCTTAAAAGGTATCTCAATGGCGAATCGGGTGGCATCATCGATGGCTTGTTTACGGGCAGCTTTTTCTTTATCCGTTCCTTTGGGTAAACCAAAAGCATCCATGATACGGTTAAAAGCAAGGGTGTCTTCATCAACCAGACGCAATAATTCACTTTGAATAGCCATTCCTTTTTCTGCCCAATCACTGAATTCTTCCCATCGATCGTCCCAGCCACGTTTGTGAGCCGAAAGGTTGGCTACCATGGTGCCCAAGGCAGCTCCCAACGAACCTACATATGCTGAGATGGATCCTCCGCCCGGAGCTGGTGATTCAGATGCTGTTTCGTCAGCAAAGGCTGTCAGATTCATGTCAATCAGCTTCTTCTGATCATCTTTCAGAATGTACTCAATAATTTTTTTATCCGGATCGAAAGGATATAATTCATCAAGCCCCATTGATTTAACGGCTATCTTAATGATTTCTCTTTCCGGGATACCTGTCGAGCGTTCTTGTTTACGAAGGAAGTATTTACCTGCATCCAGCATGGCTTGTAAAGGAACCACACCCACCATCTCAGAACCGGTAACTCTTACGCCACGGGCATTGGCTCTTTCGTAAACTGCATCGTAAGCTACATGCAAAGGAGTAACAGTAATGTCAGTGAGGTTCATCGAGATTTGAGCAACCCCATATTCTTCAATAAACCAGCCAATTCCTTTCACCGATTTCAACATGCCGGGTTCCATTACCGGATTGCCTTTTTCATCTGTAATAATTTTTCCGGTAACCGGGTTGCCTTCGCGTTTTACACGGCCACGCTCACGCACATCAAAGGCAATGGCATTGGCACGACGGGTAGAGGTAGTGTTGAGGTTTACATTATAAGCAATCAGGAAATTGCGCGCTCCAACAGCTGTAACCCCTGATTTAGCAACACTCTCGTTCCATTCGGCAGGACCGAAATCCGGTTTCCATTCAGGCGATTCAATACGTTTAGGAACAGCTTCGTATTCACCTTCGCGGCACGATGCAAGATTTTTACGCTTTTCTTCTTTGGCTGCAAACTCGTAACAGTAAATGGGTATATTCAATTCTGTTCCGATTCGCTCGGCAAGTTTGTGTGCGTATTGAACCGTTTCTTCCATGGTGATATTAGCCACTGGAACCAACGGGCAAACATCAGTGGCTCCAAAGCGTGGATGGGCTCCTTTGTGATGGCGCATATCAATCAGTTCCTGTGCCTTCTTGACAGCCTGAAAAGCTGCTTCACAGACTTCATCCGGAGTACCCACCATGGTAACAACAGTTCGGTTGGTAGCCTTCCCCGGATCAACATCAATCAGTTTAACGCCGTCTATCTTTTTAATTTCATCGGTTATCTTTTCGATGATGGTCATATCACATCCCTCACTAAAGTTTGGAACGCATTCGATTAGTTGCTGCATATATTCGTATTTAAGTCAAAAACTTTCAAGTCAAAAGGATCAAGCTAAAAGTCAAAAGTTAAAAGTTAAATGTGTCAAGTAATTAGTATCAAGATTTTAGGCTATTAATCATTAACCATTAATCATTAGTTAACAGCTACTCCATTTAATATCGTTGTTTCCACCTTATTCTCGCCATAGGCATAAGGCAGGTATTCGATGCCGGGGATGGGTTTGGTGATTACGAGGTTGGCTTTTTTGCCTTTCATTATCGAGCCCAGTTCTTTGTCAATACCCATGGCATAGGCGGTGTTTTTGGTAACCGCATTGATCACTTCTTCGGGTAGCATGCGATACAGAATACTTCCCATAGACATGATCAATTGCATATTGCCCGATGGTGATGAACCGGGGTTATAATCTGAGGCCAGCGCAACAGGTAATCCGGCATCCATCATTTTGCGGGTAGGGGCATAGGCCATGTTCAGGAAGAAAGCTGCTCCGGGCAAGATGGTTGGCATGGTGCCAGAATCTTTCAGTGCTTTGATTTCGTCCTCGCCGGTAAACTCGAGGTGATCAACTGATAAAGCTTTGTGTTGAACACCCACCTGAATGCCTCCCGAATAATCCAGTTCGTTGGCGTGTATTTTGGGTGTCAGTCCGTATTTTGCTGCTGCATTGAGGATGCGATCGGTATCTTCAACTGTAAAGAAGCCCACATCGCAAAATACATCCACATAATCGGCCAGACCTTCTTTGGCAACTGCCGGAAGCATCTCATTAATCACCAAATCAACATATTGTTCCTGCTTGCCTCGATATTCCAAAGGGATGGAATGGGCTCCCAGAAAAGTGGATTTGATGGTGAGGGGTGAGGCTTCTTTCAATCGTTTGATTACGCGCAGCATCTTTAACTCACTTTCGAGGGTGAGGCCATAGCCACTCTTGATTTCAACAGCTCCGGTGCCCCAGCGGATGATTTCCTGCAGTCGTGACATGGCATCTTCAAATAGCTGATCTTCGCTGGCTGTTTGCATCAGTCTGGCAGAGTTTAAGATGCCTCCGCCACGGGCTGCAATCTCTTCGTAGCTCAAACCTTTGATCTTATCCACATACTCCACATCGCGGCTTTTAGGATAAACCAGATGGGTGTGCGAATCACACCAGGCTGGCAAAACCAGGCGACCGGTAGCATCGATAATCTCAGTATTGTCTGCAAAAGATTGAGCGGAAAAGGTACTCATCGATCCATATTCTTTAATCATTCCACCTTTCACTTCCAGCCAGGCATCATGGATAGCAGGCAGTGAGGCCATATCGCTTCCGGCCACAAAGGGACGATGTTGATCTTCGGTTTGAATCAGGCTTTTTATGTTTTTTATAATCAGGTTATTCATGCGAATTATGTGCTCTGTTTATGAAAAAATAAAGGTAAGGCATTCTCCAGAAGTTTGCTTATGATTTTGGTCAATTGGGATGGTGGTTGTTAGTCAGTGGTCAGTAGTCAGTAGTTAGTTGGCGAGGCAGAAGGCAGAAGCTAGGTATTAGATGTTAGAATTTAGGATTTAGTGCTTAGGTCTTAGAACTTTGAATTTTGGGCTACTGACTGTGCGCTTCGGACTCAGTGCTTCGAACTTCGGACTAACTGATCCATTCCGGGTTGTTCTTAGTATGACTGTAAAGTTTTATATTTCTTACTGTTGCGAACTTTTTTAAACCTTTGGTGTTCTCTTAAAACAGACAAATGGATGCACTGATTAAATGTTTTTAGAAGGTTAACTACTCAATAAATCTATAAATCATGAAAAATCTACTCTATTTATTTTTAATGCTTCCTTTCGTTTTTGCATGTTCCGAATCGACTGATGATAAGGATATAGTTCCCGAAGTGAACGAAGAATATAATGCTGCAAAAAATTACTTTACCAATACGTTACAACCTGTAATAACAGCCAATTGCGTAAGTTGTCATACGGGGCATCATAGTCAAAGTAACAGTAGTAATTATGGTGTATTAGCCAATGCTATCAATAGTGCGACAAGCATGTATAACATGGTTAACTCTGGAAATATGCCCAAAGATGCCGCTAAACTTTCACAAACCGATATCGATAAGTTTGCCGAGTTTAAGAACCTGGTGGATGCTATTGAATAAAGAATTCTAATGATTTGTTTCTTAAAATTCCGGCATCATGAAATACAGGTTGTTGTTAATTGGAATGTTCTCAATTGTATTAACTGTAGCATCAAATGCTCAGGAGAAGAATTTACTGGATGAGTTAAGTACCCATGCTAAAGCTTCGTCGGAGCAGTATGTATCAGCCTTTAAGAGTACCCGACTTGTGTTGGGACCGACGACGGTTCAGTTATCTGCCAAAGAACTCCAATTCAGGGTTTCGCATTTGTTCGGGTTAATGAGCGATGGTATTCAGGAACTATTTGGATTGGATCAGATATATAATGTGGATATTGCTCTGGACTATGGTTTAACCAATTGGTTATCTGCAGGAATTGCCCGTTCAAGCGATTACGATAAAACATTGCAGACAGGCGTTCAACTTGCCATACTCAAGCAAACCACTTCGGCACAATGGTTTTCGTTAAGCTATGCAGGTGGGGTGAATATTCGCACTCGAAAATATGAGATAGAAAGGCCTTTTATTGAAAGGCTTGAATACGAGCATCTGGTGTTGTTATCCCGAAAGTTTAACCATCAGTTTTCGGCCCAGGTTACTCCTGGCTGGGTTAACCTTAACCGGGTTCCAACAACAGCACATCCACATTCTTTATGGTATACTGCTTTAGGGGTGAGTTATGCTTTAACGCCTTCAACAACTCTTAATGGTGAATATACTTATGTGTGGCCAACCTTTAATGATGGTTTATACGATGGCGGTAAGAATGGCCTTTCAGTAGGGGTGGATATCGAAACCGGAGGACATGTCTTTCAGTTGTTCGTGACCAATGCCACGCGACTTCAGCCATCGGGGTTTGCAGCTCAGTGGAATAACAACGTCTTTTTTGACGGCGATATTCATTTCGGCTTTAGTATCATGCGTTCGTTCAGTTTGTAGAGCGTTCGGTACAGAATAGCATGCTTTTTTAATTTTTAAAAGTTCAGCCATGAAACAGGTAATTATAGGGTTAGCAATTTTGCTATTGGGCAGCACAACCGTTTTTTCGCAGCATAAATACAGGGCTGATAAGGGATTTGTTTCATTCTTTTCTTCGGCTCCTCTCGAAGATATCTATGCCGAAAATAAAACAGTTATCAGTCTGGTTGATCTGGTTAAACGCGAGATTGCCTTTGTAGTTACTATTGCCGATTTTCAATTTGAAAAATCTTTGATGCAGGAGCATTTCAACGAAAAGTACATGGAGTCGCATAAGTATCCGAAGGCAACTTTTGAGGGAACCATCAGCTCTCCCGACGAACTGAAGGAACCAGGTACATACACAGTTACAGTTACTGGTGAGTTAACCATTCATGGTGTTACCAAAACGGTTGAGGTTGAGGGTACAATCATGGTTGGTGAGTCGGAGGTTGTGGCTTCGTCGGAGTTTAAGGTGAAGCTGGAGGATTACAAAGTAAAAGTGCCGCGCCTGGTAGTACGGAATATTGCCGAAGAAGTGCAGGTTAAAGTCAGGCTAACCTACTATCCGGTTCAGTAGACATTCAGTGGGTAACATTAGTAAACTATTGGGACAGTAGTCATGCTGAGACCGTTCTGTTGAGATTCAACAAAGGTGTATACAATATTTTATATAACCCATTCAGAAAATAATATAGATAATAGTGGCGTTGCGGATCAACGCTGCCCTGTGTATTGAATAAAACACAGACATCCCTCCGGGATTTGATTGGCGGCTTACTCAAAAACATAGCATTTACATACTATGCTTTTACAGGCGTCCCTGCGAGACTAGCAGACATCAAGCAATCGGACTTGGGGCTTTGGACTGTTGTGGTTAGTAGTCAGTTGGAGAGGCAGAAGGCAGAAGCTAGAGGTTAGAAACTAGAAGTTAGGTCTTAGAACTTAGGGGTTAGAGCTACGGACTGTACGCTTCGGACTTCGGACTAAGTGCTTCGGGCTTTATACTTTGTGCATAGGTGTTATATTCTGTTAAAGTTTATTTGTGGCTATAAGCTGCTTACTATCTCTACTACTATTGCTTAATGCATTGAAAGGGAATGCTTAAAAGTAATGCTAATGCAAGTAATACAGATTTATCTGTGTTTTTGGAAAGTATAGTTATGTTAGTTACTTTTAGTGGCAATAAATAAATAGTACACCATTAAAATAGTAACTCTATTAACGACGGATACAGAGCAAATAAGGGATTGTATCCACAATTAATGGTGGATATAAATTAGTTACCACCAATTTAAAGACTGCATAGAACTATGAAAAAACTAATTTTAACACTTATTCTTAATTTATTTCTTTTTACAATCAGCTTCGCTCAGATACCTGAAGAAGCTTTCCCATTAACAAATTCTCTATCCAAATTATGGTATTCTGGTCAAATTGAGAAAGCAGTTGAAAATTCTATTGAATTACAAAAAATATATTCGCCTTTCTTTGTAGATAGAATACACAATAGTTTCTCTCAGTTTCTAAAAACTGATACAACAGGTAATGGTATAAACTATCTAGAAATGCTTTCTTCAAAGAACAATGAAGAGGTTAATAAAATTATTTCAGGAATTTACCTATGGGGCAAAATACTTAATAGTTCAAATCAAGATGAGTACAGGGAAATACTAGCTGAATTACATCTCTTGTTAAAAGAGATAATTATAATTCAAAGAATAGTAGGTATTGCCTTTTAATTCTTGAGAATTTAAATCAAAAAGAAGTCATAAGTAATATAGTTTTTCAGGACCTGTTAATCAAAAACATAAATAACCTGAAAGAGTATGAATTTATAGAAACTGCTTCGGTAGATAAGGAGAATAGAATTAGAGCATGGCATAGGTACATATTATCAACAAGCTATTTTAAGTTCTTCTTGCTGGATAAGGACAAAGTAGAAAATTTAGAAAAGGCAGCTTTTTATAGCCCCGACCAATTGGATTTAACAAATAAGTCATACTTCTTCTATGACGCTGTCCTATTAACAGGAAACACAAATGATGTAGATTACAAAATGAAGTATTATAAGCATCTAGTTGAAAATGATTTGGTGGACAAAGCTTTGGGTGTTATTTCAGCAATTGCGTTTGAGAAACCATTAGATGAAAATATTAATCAACTAAAATCTTGCTATTCGAAACTCCAATCGAATCAACCTTTTGGACAATATTGGCTCAATTATATAAATAGTAATTGCAAACAAGTTCCTCAGTTAAGCTCTGAGTTTTCAGATATAAAGCTTCAGGAAAAGAGTGGACAGTGGAAATTTATAGATATTTGGGGGACATGGTGTAAGCCTTGTGTTGGAGGCTTACCAGCAATTCAAGAATTTTACGATAAAAGTAAAAAAACAAATAGCTCTAAAATACAAGTATTAACTTTTTCTTATGATTCACAAAGGCTTAATGAATTTATGCAAGAAAATGAATACACGTTTCCTGTATTTGAAGTAAATAATGAAGTAATAAAAGCCTTTAATATAACACATTATCCAACTAAACTTTTAATTACGCCTCAAGGGAAATATCTTGAGATTCCATCAAAAGTGGACTGGGAAAATTATATTAAGAATTATTCATTACAATAAGAATTGGTGGTAAAATTTTGTATAGTGCATAGGTCAGATATGCTGTATTTGAAATATTTGCGCTTTCTTCACACCCGTCGAAGCTGCGCTTCGGCTAGCGAAAAGAATAAATTTATAACCCAATCAAAAGCTTCGGTTTGGTGGGATTTTGGAGGTTAGGTTTTTCAACTCAGCCTACGACCCCTTATTCAAACCGTTGGCTGCAAGTATGAAATACTACTAAACAAATATTTAATGAACGCCACTTTAAAGATATTATATAAGACAAAGAGTACTTTTGATTATCTGAATAATCAGTACGAAAATAAATTATCAAAGAATTGTATTCTGATATTCATTACGGTTGGAGCCATTTCTGGATTTGAATCATTTTATCGAGAATTAAGTCACATCAAAGATTATATGACAAATGGTGAACTAACCATCTTATTATTTTTATCAGCAGTAATTGGGGCAGGACTTGGAGTTGTTATTGGTGGCTATATAATAACATATGCGATATATCTGTTGGGCAAATTATTAAAAGGAATTGGTGACCTGATTGATATTCGAGTTGTTGTAGCATACTCAATGATTCCAAGTGTTTTAAAATTACCTGTTTTACTATATTTAGGACTATCAGACAAATTAAATGGGATTGCTGGATTTGAGTTTTGGATTATTAATATTTTCTATTTATTAATCTGGGTATGGTCTTTAAAAATTATGATTCAAGGCATTATTAGATTTCACAACTTTGAATTATGGAAAGCTATATTGACAACAAGTCCATTGTGGATTGTAGGTTTAGTTTTATATTTTGCACCGTATGTCATTACGAATTAATTCAAAGCAAAAAGTGTAGCAAATGCCAGCAGCCAACCCGCTGGAAATAAAGCATGGCTTGGTTTGCTCGTCCTGACGCCTTTGTCTACCGTCTTAGTCTCCCTATCGGGTGACACGACAACACGACTACATCAAGGAAATGGAATATTCGATTAATAAAATAAATATGGAATATAAAACTTTTGAAACTGAAAGACTTATTTTAAGACCAATCTCTGAAAATGATTCGGAATTAATTCTTGAGCTATACAATACACCAAAATTTATTAAATATATTGGTGACAGGAATGTGAGAACAGTAGAAGATGCAAAACAGTATATAAGAGAAAAAATGATTCCTCAACTTCAAAGACTTGGCTATTCTAATTATGTTTTGATAAGAAAAGAGGACAATCAAAAAATAGGAACGTGTGGATTATTTGATAGAGAAGGATTAGAAGGAATTGATATCGGATTTGCATTTCTTCCTGAATATGAAAAGATGGGCTTTGCTTTTGAAGCCTCTGCTAAATTAAAAGAAGTTGCATTTAATGAATTTGATATAAAGACCATTAGTGCAATTACAGCAAAAGATAATTTTTCGTCTCAAAAACTTATAGAAAAGCTCGGACTCAGACTCATTGGAACGACGAAATTACCAAATGATGACGAGGAACTATTAGTCTACAAAATTGAAAAATAATTTCTGTAAAATACAAACCTAAATAGCAACATGAAAGAAACGTTATTGATTCTATCTGCATTCATTGCATTTAATGCATTTGCACAAACACAAAGTCAAAAACTTTCACCTCAAATAGTTAATGCCACAAAATTAGCGGAAGGAGTGGTTGAGAATGTGAACCAAAGAGTTAATGAACTATCTCAAAGTATGGGTAATTTTATGAATGAAATGACATTCTTTATTGAATTAGATTCAAAGATTATAATTCCATTAACTAGCATAAAAAATCATAAGAAAGTTGAGGATAATATTTTAGAAAGTTTGAAAAACGGACCCATACTCCTCATTGACTCTATTACTTATTATCCAATCGATAAGGATTCATTGTGTATCAGGATTTCATCTCAAAACGAAAAATTTGCTAGTCATAATACCTACAGAATTTGTATTAATGAGAAAGAAAAAAAAGATGCATCTCTTAATTACAAAATGCAAATAAATGTAGACAAGAGAAATGAGAATCTTGAAAATGAAGAAGGTGATTCTTTTGACTATAGCATTGTAAAAAAGGAAAATAAAGATGATTTGAATTATAATGCGATTGAAATAATAAAAACATACCGCTAAACGCTCTATATCTGTTTGAGTCAGATTAATACAGTGGCTTCAGCAACTTATTAACCAGAGTAATAATCTAACCATTTTAATAGCTATGAAAATTAAACTGAAAAAGACAAGATTATATACAAATCTTATATTTGGATTTGTATGGGTCATAATTGCAATTATTAGCATAATCGGACGCGAAAAATATCAATGGACGGATTTTGCGTATTTAGTTGTCGGATGCCTATATCTTGGACATTATTTATATGATTCAATTAATCAATATTTGATTATCGACAATGGAATCATACGCAAAAATGTTTTGTACGACTTTTCAAAGTCAATACATCTCAACGATATTAAATCAATAAAAAAATTTGCCGGAGTCTACACCTTAAAGACCGACAAAAAGGAATTGAAAATTAATACCAACCTTATTGATCCGGTATCACTTGAAGAATTAAATAAATTGTTGGGAGAACTAGATCTGGAACCTAACAAAACTATATTCTCAAAATAAACTGAGTTCGTTGTAGTATTTGCGTCATAATTAACAGGTAAATTAAGGCTAACGCAATACGCTGACAATAAATTTTGAAAGGATTTACTTACGTTGGCGACTTTGATTTGTCAACGTAAGAGGATAGGTCAATTTGCTTAAAAACTAACATGAAAGAAAGAATACTCACTTTTCTATTATTGGCTTTAGTAAACATTACATTAGTTGCTCAGGAAACTGTTATGGATAGTGTTTTAATAAAAAAGTATATAAATGCCGGATGGAAGTTTTCTCCACTTGAAAAAAGATATGTTGAATTTGAGGTTTCTGACACTATTTGTTCTGCAAATCAAAATAATAAACTTATTAGGCATTTTGTTGGAGTAGGTGATAATGTTACAAAAGCTCAGTATTATCTTGTCAGAACACAAGTGGAAGATACCATAAAAATATTGACAACTGAATTTCGGGATGCTTTCCAACCAAATGCGGGATGGATTTTATCAAATTATCTGATCTATGAAGAAAGAGGGTATTCAAATAACAAAATACATCTTAGAAATTTAGATACCAATGAAAATGAGTTTTCAGTTTCTGGTGAGATTCCAGTTGATTCAAATGATTTTGAGAGTTTCATCGATAGAAAAAACCAAGTTTTAATATTCTTTCAGTATGGAAATAATGATAATGAATATATTTCTGACTTAATGAGTATTGACTTAAAAAACCGAAAGGTAAAGAAACTATTAACCTTTAATTCTCCTTTTGGCTTTGAAGTACCTGTTGTAAAGCTCGACACCGAAAGAAGGATTTTAAAAGTAAATAATGGAGACTTTGTAATGTATGAATTGAAAGAAGTTCAAGTTGAATATTAAAAGGAACAATCAATACTGATAACTCGGAAATTAACATGGCTGGTTTTGCTGGTTATCAAGCCACAAATAGTGGATATTTTTCAATTAACTAACCTAAAAAGACATAATCAAAGCCAAAACCATTTAAAGTTTTCCATTACTCTATAGAACAGAACTAAATAAATAATCAAAAAATGACTAAAAAAACTTTTAACCAACTTCTGATTTTCATTACTGTTTTAACAATTACATCTTGTTTGATTTCGGGTGGTTCAAATAATTTAAACGTTGAAAAAAACGACGTTTTAGGCAGCTGGAAGATAACCAAACGGTCATTAAAGAAAATAACAAGTGATGAAAAAAGGACAGAGGATAAAATAATAACATCATTCATATTAAATTCTGATTCAACAGCCATAATTACCTTTGGAGAGTCTGATAATAAAAAAATGAACGGAACATGGATCTGGCAAGCTGAGAAAAAAATGGGTAATAATAATTTCGGTATTTCAATAAGCAGTGATGTAGTTCTCAATGTAAATGGATTATCTGCATTAGCATTACAATTGGAGCAAAAAGGTGAAAAGAATAATCTCAAGGCTGGAGATTATACATTTGAAAAACAAGAATAGGAATAGATTATAAAATGCCGGAAATAAAGTGTGATCCGTTTGCCCGTATTAACGGTTTTTATTGCGCTAGTGTATGACTCTTGAAAATGAGCCGAAGCATTAACCAGCAAAAGCTATACAGTATTTATGAATGATAGTAAACCTACTCAATAGACACAGAAAAGATGAACATAAATTTTCCCAAATACATTGAAAATCTAAATGAATCAGATCGAAATGAGTGGTTAAAAGTAAAAGATATCTCATCAGAGTTAAGGAAGCATTATCAGATAACAGGTACAAGAAATCCTTTGATTAAGAAATTTCATTTATTTGCCGACAAGCAAAAGCCAATATTTTTTAATTCATGGAGAGTTAACAGTGCATCCAATTCATTCTCCTTATGTCTGATTGAATACCAAACAAGTTATCAATCTGTTTCAACCTTCGGGGCATCGACTCATACATCTAATGATAAATATTTTTTCGGACATTTAAGTATAATGAAAGACTTTGGCCATACTTTGATCAGACCAGAAACTTTGGGTGATAAGATTGCAGAATTATTTAATCCTGTTGAAATTGATATTAAAGGATACTGGAAGTTTAGTAATAAGTATTATATACTTTCTAATGAGAAGGAGAAATTTCTTGGTTCACTTACTGGTAAATTTATAAAATACCTTGAAAATCTTCGTAAACCTGAAATTGAATTTTATGGTCATGAATGTTTATTCAGGCTTGATAAGGCAATTGATTTGAAGCAAACAATTGAATTGTGTAACATCGGTATTAATTTAGATATCATTTTAAATGAATCAGTGCCAGGCAATCCAATTCAAACATAAACAGGTTTTACTTGTACTGATACTTTTATAAAAATTTGGAGTCAGAAAATTAATAGATCTCAAAAAGAAAAAACTGAAACCATTTAAGAATCATAAATAATTACCCGGTAACATAAGAACAAACACATAAACATGAAATTAAAAAGTTTAATTCTATTTGGATTATTATTCTCAATTGGAGTACTAAAGGCTCAAACTGACTACAGACAGGGGTTTATTTTAACTCATACAGGCGATACCATCTACGGAGAAATTGATTATCGGAGTGATTTATTAATGAGTAGTCTTTGTAGATTTAAAGATAGAGAAAATGCAATTAAGGAATATTCTCCGGATGATATTACTGCATACAGATTTGTTGATGGTAAGTACTATATAGTCAAAGAGATAAATAATGAAAAAGTATTCTTGGAATTTTTGATCAAAGGTGAAATCAACATGTATTATATGCGAGATAAAATTGGAGATCATTATTATCTCGATAAGGTGGATGTACCGTTAATCGAATTGCCATATGAAGAAGGAACAAAATATTTAAATGGCGAAGAAGTATCTTTTGAAACCACAAAACATATTGGAATATTAAAATATTACATGCAGGATGCTCCCGGATTTCAGTCCAGGATTAATTCGATAAAAAGGCCAGAGCATAAAAACTTAATTAAGTTGGCAGAAGATTACCATAAGGCTGTTTGTGACGGAGAACAGTGTATAATTTACGAGAAATCAACTCCATTAATAAATATTCTGCCAGAATTTATAGTTGGTGTGAGCAGGTATACGAATTTTGATGCTTTTAATGATAAGTTATATATGCACACTGGTTTAATTGGTCACATTTGGATGCCAAGCACGAGTGAGAAAATGTATTTCCGCACCGGAGTTCTATTTTCGCAACTTGAATATTATGGACAGAAGAAAAACTATTATAAAATACCATGCCAAATTGAGTATATCTACCCGCAGGGTATCTTCAGGCCAAGGGTTTCATACGGATTGAATTTTTATATACCCGGTTATCAATCCGTTTCTTTAGATATTGGAGCAAATATTAAATTATCTGAAACCTTCTTTTTAAGCGCCACTGCAGATATCGAGTTTGATCCCTCAGTAATTATTGTGCCTAATAGCATGATTTGTCATTCCTTTAATCTGGGTTTATTTGTTAAGTTTTAAATAGCCAATTCTAAACAAAATGAAAAAAATTAAAAACGTTACATTTCTTCTTTTTTTATTAGTGTTAATAAGTTGTTCTAAAGATGATCCCGTTTATCAAGATGTTGAATTAAATACTATTGAATACAATGGTAATACATATGAAATTGAGTGGGGAGAACTTATTTATGAAGGTTTATCTGATGATCCTGAGAATCCGCATTTAAACGGAACACATGTTTTTTTATATTACATTTTATCCTAAAGAAATTACCTACACTTCCTCAACTGATTCTTATGATGGAAACGGTTGGTATTTCGAATTAGGACCAATATTCTCGGAAACTAATAGCATTGAAGGAGAAAATAATGGCAACGTTTATCCTCGATTCTACACTAATGTGAAATTTCCGATTACTAACGAAAATGAAGGAGAAATTATAAGCACAGAAGTTTATCGGGATAAGAAATTTACCATTTCTAAAAATGGTACTGAATATGAAATTTCATATGCGGCTAAGGATGATGAAGGCTCTTCTCTTGTAATGCGTTTTAAAGGGAGTTTACTTCAAAAATAATAATATTAGTATGCTATGGAGCATAGTTTACCTGGGTTTACCATGATCGAATACTTTATCGTTAAGAGATAAAACACACGAGCAGCTGCCCTATTTGATTTAGTAAATATCAGCCTTTATGAATTGTAATAGCATGTTATTTATATAGATTTTACTTATATTAAACTACATAATATTTGAGTGCTGGTAGAATAACTTTTCTTTATATGAATTAATTATGAAACCTGAAATACATAGGTCACTGGTCATATTGATTGCAGTGTCTTCTTTATTTCAATTAAATATAAGTTGTGAAAAAGAAGAATGGAAAGAGATAGATCTAAGTGAAACAGCATGTAATTTTGAAGGTACTGTTATTAACTCTGTTACCAACTATTCCGGATACATTCATAATGTAGAGGGTACAGCAGCATGGGTTATTATTGGTACTAATCCGGAGAATACTATTGATGTATTCTTTTTGCCCTGCAATTTAGCATCTGATTTTAGAACAGAAGGTTTAGAAATAATTTTCGATGGAGAAGTAATGAATGTTGTCGATTATTTAGAAGGAGAGTTACAAAAAGATTTTATAGGAACTCCGTTTAGATTAACCTATGCCAGGGTTAAGATAAGATGAAGGCAAAAAGTAGCATATAGGATTTTAGTAAAATAATTTATAGTTAGTTTTATTGGTTTGGTTGCCATTATCAATCAGAATGATAAGGTACGATCATTTTTCACGACTTTACATATCTAATAATTGATACTTAAAAATTTTAATAAAGAGATTATTTTATAATTGAATGCGAAAACAAAATTCGATTACATTTGATTAAAAAGTAATTGTATGATACTTTCAATTTTGTTTGTTGTTGCAGGATTTGTTGCCTTGATATTTGGAGCAAATTGGTTAGTTGATGGAGCTTCTGCGTTAGCGAAGAAATATAAAGTGTCGGATTTAGTGATTGGTTTGACCATTGTAGCTTTTGGCACTTCAGCACCCGAGTTGGTCGTTAACAGTATTGCATCAGTAAAAGGATATTCTGACATAGTTCTCGGAAATATTATAGGAAGCAATAATTTTAATTTGTTTATAATACTTGGATTATCAGGAGTAATACTACCAATAAAAGTTCAAACATCAACAGCATGGAAAGAAATTCCGATTTCTCTGTTTATCTCTGTGTTAGTATTGTTTCTGCTGAATGATTTTGTTTTTACCGGGACTTCTTATTCGAGTCGATTGGATGGGGTGATTATGTTGATTCTGTTTTGTCTTTTTTTATATTATGTATTTAATCAAATGAAAAGTGACCCTCAAACTGTTACAACTGATATTCAAAAAACAGCCTTAAAGATTTGGGGACTTATAATCGTTGGATTAAGTGGTTTGATTTTGGGAGGGCAACTTGTAGTTGAAAATAGTATTGATATTGCAAATACATTGGGTGTAAGTGAAAAAATTATTGGATTAACAATTGTTGCTGCAGGAACATCCTTGCCAGAGTTAGTAACTTCAATTGTAGCTGCAACAAAGAAGAATAGTGATATTGCGATTGGAAATGTCATAGGTTCAAATATCTTCAATATACTTTTAATTTTATCTATCAGTAGTATAATAAGACCTATTGAGTATAATCCAAAGTTTAATATTGACTTGTTGATTCTAATAGGAGGTACAGTTTTTCTATTGACATCAATGTTGACAGGGCAAAGAAAGAAATTAGACAGATGGGAAGCTGGAATCTTATTTGGATTTTATCTGCTGTATACAAGCTATCTGGTTATGAAAGAGATATGAAAATAAGCTATAATTGATTGTTTAAACATTTCTTAGGTAGCTTTTCGTAAAAACAAATGTTGGATGCGTTCTGTTATTTTCATTAAAGCAAAAATTAATTAAAATAGATCATGAAAACAAGCAGAGGTGAAAAAAAGAAAGTTTCAAAATGGTTTTGGATAATTGTTATTATAATGCTGATTTGGAATCTTATTGGAGTCGTATCTTTTTTTGGACATGTATTTATATCTGATGAGACATTATCGAATCTTCCTCAAAACGAAAAGGATTTATACAGTGAGTATCCCATATGGACCACCCTTCTTTTTGCAATTGCTGTATTTGGAGGTTTGTTGGGTTCAATATCTTTGATTTTAAGAAGTAAATGGGCTAGACCATATTTTATTATCTCATTTATGGCCATAGTTCCTCAAATGATTCATAATGTATTTTTTACGCATTCTATTAGTGTTTATGGTTTTATTCAAGCTATAACAATGCCTGTTTTAGTTGTTGTAATAGGTGGCTTTCTTATTTGGTATTCATCTTATTCGTATAATAAAAAATGGATAAGCTAATGAAATACACTGCATCAACGCCAGAAGAATACATAGATCAATTACCTGAAGACAAAAAAAAAGTAATTCAAAAATTACGCTCTGTTATTCTAAATAATTTACCCAAAGGTTTCGAAGAAGGAATTAGTTATGGAATGATAGGTTACTATGTGCCGCATAGTCTCTATCCGGATGGATATCACTGTTCACCTGATTTGCCTTTGCCTTTTATGAATATTGCTTCCCAAAAAAACTCTGTTAATTTATACCATAGTGGTATTTATGCCGATCATAATTTGTATAATTGGTTTGTTTCAGAATATGGAAAATATACCTCGCGTAGATTGGATATGGGTAAAAGTTGTATTCGTTTTAAAAAAATGGAAGAAATACCATATGACTTAATAGGGGATTTATGTAAGAAAATTAGTGTTAAGCAGTGGATTGATATATATGAATGTAATTTAAAAAAGTAAAAGAGATTCATGAAAAAAGTACTTCTTTTATTGGCCGATGGATTCGAAATATATGAAGCAAGTGTATTTATTGATGTAATGGGTTGGAACCTGGAAGAAGGTGATGGTTCCACGCAATTATTTACGGGTGCCTTGCGCAAAGAAATAAAAAGCGCATTTAAGCAGCGTTTTATTGTTGATTATACCGTTGAAGAAATAGAAGTAGATTCATTTGATGCATTGGCTATACCGGGTGGTTTTGAGGTGTACGGATTTTATAAGGATGCCTACAATGAAAAATTTCTGGAGTTAATCAGAAGTTTTAAGGCAGCCAATAAAATGATCGCTACTGTTTGTGCAGGAGCTTTACCAACCGGGAAAAGTGGTATTCTCGAAAACAAAAAAGCTACAGTGTATGATATGCCTGTACGACGGGAGGCTCTGAAGAGCTTTGGTGCAGATGTTATTCATCAACCGATTGTAACAGACGATAATATCATAACCTCATGGAATCCTTCAACTGCTATTGGGGTGGCCTTTTTATTGTTGGAATGGTTAACATCCAAGGAAAATGCTGAAAAGGTGCGTCAGCTGATGGGCTTTTGATTCTTATGGAAAATATTTAAGTCGTTTAATGAAATGAATAAAACACTTGTTCTTTTTCTGGTTTCATTCTTTACTCTGCTGATATCAGCTACTATTCTTATTCGGGGTGTTGCACTTCTGACTTTTTCATTATCCGATAGGTTTTATGTACCCATTGGATCATTCATAACCTGGGCAGCGTTGATTGCTTTGCCCTTGAGTATTTATTATGGATTATTAATAATTAACCCAAAGGCGTTTAATAGTATTAAACTGCTGGATATCTGCTTTAAAATAGTTTTTATCTCTTCAGTATTATGGTTGCCTGTAAGCTATTTGCTTGCAGGAAATATGGCATTTACATTTTCACAGCTGAATGGGTTTCAGGGAGGTTCATTGGCCTTTCAATGTTTTCTTTTTTATACCGGATTGGTAGTTCTTTGTTCTGTAATATTACTTTTAATGGGTTTGGGAATTTTAGTTATAAATAAAATAACACATCGTAAAAATTGATTGCTAATATTTACTGAAATGAGGTGTTGTAAGTAGATGTAAATCAATAGTTACCAATAATGATAAATAGTAATATCGAAGGTAGTTTCTCAATTTTCATGAAATGTTTATTTTAGCATTTTTACTTTTGATACCAACGGTAACCATGCAATTAAACGGATTTTAAGATGAAAGAAAAAAGATCAACACAACCAGGAGATGTAATTAAATATTGCCCTAAATGTGGAAGTGAGGAGTTTATTTTCGATGGTTCAAGATCATTTAAATGCAATAAATGTAAATTTCATTTTTTTATTAATTCATCGGCTGCAGTAGCTGCAGTTATTGTGAACGAAAAAGGGGAGGTGCTTTTAACGCGCAGGGCTTTTGATCCGGGTAAAGGTATGCTCGACCTTCCGGGTGGATTTGTCGACCCAATGGAAAGTGCTGAAATGGCTGTCAGACGAGAAATAAAAGAAGAGTTAAACCTCGATATCGATGATATGAACTACCTGGTATCATATCCAAACGAATATGTATTCTCAGGTTTTTCAGTTTATACAACCGATTTGGGTTTTTTGTGTAAAGTCAAAAATTTTGAACAGATGCATGTGGAGGATGATATTTCAGGCTATGAGTTTGTAAAAGAAAAGGAGATTGATTACGAACAAATTAGCTCTGATTCGATAGCTAATATACTTAAGAGTTATTTTCAAACTCAGATCTAAGGAAGTTATTTTAGAATTGAAATAAATTATGCCTGTAAGTACAGGATATCAAGGCATAAATTCATTATTTCTTTATATTTACAAATAAAAATACTATGCCTCAGGAATTACAGTTACTACTAATAACAGCAGCTTCCATTGGTTTTTTTCATACACTTATGGGACCCGATCACTATTTGCCATTTATCATGATTGGTAAGGCACGTGATTGGTCGTTGCGTAAAGTTATTGGGTTAACTCTGTTATGTGGAATGGGCCACATTTTGAGTTCTGTTATTCTGGGATTTGTAGGAATTGCTTTGCAGGTGCAAGTATCAAAGCTTGAGTTTATAGAATCTTTCAGGGGCAATCTGGCTGCCTGGGCTTTTATTGCTTTCGGTTTATTGTATACTATTTGGGGTATCAGGCATTGGATGAAAAAGAAACATCATGGTCATAGTCATGGAAAGATAGAGGATTCACGTAATATTACACCATGGGTGTTATTTATTATTTTTGCCTTAGGTCCATGTGAACCACTTATCCCGGTATTAATGTATCCTGCTGTATCACAAAGTACTTCTGCATTAATTCTGGTTACTTCTGTTTTTGGAGTAACAACATTATTAACAATGGTTGCCATGGTGGTAACATCAACTTATGGATTAAGTTTTATAAATATAAAAAAATACGAGCATCTAAGTCATTCAGTAGCCGGAATGGTAATTTTTCTTTCTGGGCTGGCAATGCAATTCTTAGGATTGTAGTGTGCAGATTATAATCATTGAAAAATTGTGTTTTACCTATAGTTTGGTAGGTTTCATAAAACAGTGAAACCTTTTGCTATTTAATCCGTTTTGCTTGTATTATTGGGGATAAACATTTAGTATCGTTATCTAATATGAGAAGGAGCCTACTGCTTGCGACCTTATGGGTTGTTTGTTTACTATGTATTACTGCGCAAATATTTTCACAGTCAAAAGATGACGAGTATTTATTTATCAGTTATGGTGAAGAAAATGGAGTGAATGATCCGGATATACTCGCATTTGAACAGGATTCTACAGGATATTTCTGGATAGCAACTAATAACGGTTTATATCGTTATGATGGTCAGTATTTCGATCTTTTCACTCATCTTTCATACGATACGCTTTCATTACCTGATAATAAAGTTACTGCCATTGATTATGATCCCATTGATCACACTTTATGGGTAGGAACTTTTTTTGGAGAGATAAGTTGTTTGGATTTGAAGACATATAAGTTTGACAATAAACCACCAGTCCAAACAATAAACAACTTAAATGGGAATGGACTGATTACTTCTATTACCCGTTACAATAAGGACTGGATGATTTTTGGGACGCAGGGATCGGGACTTACTTTTTATGACATCAAAAACAATACTTATGTTCGACCTGATTCTTTTGTTAAGAAATATAATAATATTGCACAATTATTAACCCTTAATGATACCACATATATTGCGACAGATAAAGGTTTATGTTATGCAATTAAAATAAACGATAATGGCTTTCAAGTAAAGGAAGTTGAAGAATTAACCGGAATTATGCCGGTTACTTCAATACGGTTAAAAAACAACAAAATTATAACGTTAACTGATCGACACTCTCTCTATGAATTCTCGTTGGAAGACAAATCAGTACGAAAGTTATATCAAAATTCTTCCTTACATAACTTTACAACCCACTATGCCGATCGTGATGGTCACTTCTGGATAGGAACTAATGGTAGTGGCGTTTTGCAAGTATCGGAGAATGGAAAATTAATCAATCATTATCAATCAGAGGATCAAAGTGAGAAACATTTGAAAAGTGATTGGATTAATGACATGTATATAAGTAATCAGGAGCCAATCGTATGGGTCGGTAGTAAAGGTAGTTTAGGCTATTTTAATAATGAACACTACAAGTTTGATCATAAGCATATTAATTCGCAATATCAAAGTGGAGGAGATAGGATTTATTTATTGTATAAAGACCAGAACGACCGCTATTGGTATAATTCGAGAACCGCTGCATATGTTAGTGATGTGAATGGAGGGGATTATAAACCTGTTACTTATGGTAAGGATAAGAAAGAATTAAAAGAAAGAATATTTGAGATTTATGAAGAGGATAACGGAACTTTATGGTTCGCAACAGCAATTGGTCTTTTAAGAGTTGAGAATCATGAGAACAATGCCGATTTATTTCAATTTCATGATGATAAAATAAAAGCAACTTCTTTTAATAATATTACATCCGTTAAAGCAGTTAATGATTCTGTTCTCTGGCTGTCATCATATGGAGGTTTAATTAAGTATAATAAACTGACGAGAACATATCAGATTTATCCATATTCATCTATGGATAACGAGATTGATTCATTAGGAACCAATAAGATTTGCCTGTTTAATGATAGTATCCTTCTGCTGGGTACCGAAGAAAGTGCATTAATAAAGTTTAATTCAATAACAGAGAAGTACAAGCGGATTTCTACACAGCGTAAATTTGGTTCGTTAATAAAGAGTAATTACATCCTTGATGTGGTGAAGGACTCATTGGGGCAAGTGTGGTTAGCTACCTATGGTTCAGGTTTACTCCAGTATTTTCCTGATAATGACTCGGTAGCCCCAGCTTCATTTAATTCAAATTTAAACTCTGATGTATACGGTATCTTGCAGGGAGATGACGGATTTCTTTGGATGTCAACGGGTACAAAACTTATTAAATTTAATACTACAAATAAAAGTGTAACTTCTTATGGTTCAATGGATGGTGTTCTTGTGAAAGAGTTTAATGAATGCGCCTATTCTAAAGCCAAAGATGGTACTATGTTGTTTGGAGGTATTGGAGGCTTTGTTGAGTTTAATCCTACCAAACTAAGATATAACCTGAATAAACCAAAAGTTGCAATCAGTTCGTACAAACTTTCATCAAAAGCATATAATGATGAAGGGCTAGGGGAAATTAGTGTAGAATACAATGTTCCGGATACAATTAAGATCTCAACAGATGAGAAAAAAATATCCTTCTTTGCGACTGTTTTTAATTATACTCAAAGTTCTAAAAACCTTGCAGCATGGAAGCTGGAAGGATATGATGCGAGTTGGGATACACTAGCCGCTGTTGCAGATAAAAGTTATGGAAGATTACCTGAGGGCACTTACAAGCTCCTGCTTAAAGGAAGTAACAATGATGAAGTGTGGAGTGAGGATATTGATTCGGTAGTTTTGGTTGTTAAACCAACTTTTTATAAAAGTCGAGCCTTCAAAATATTATTAATAATATTAGGTTTCTTTGTATTATATCTGATTTACTTTTTAAGGGGTAGAATTCACAGGCAACGCGAAAAACGATTGCAATATCTGGTAGAACAAAGTACCAATAAGTTGAAGAAGACAAATGATGAGCTGGAGCATAGCAGAGAAGAGATGTTGGTTCAAAAGGCTGAGTTAGAAAGACACCGTAATTATCTTGAAGAATTGGTGTTGGAACGAACTGCTGATCTGGAACTTGCTCGTGAGAAAGCTGAAGAATCGGATCGATTGAAAACTGCGTTTTTGGCTAATTTATCACACGAGATCAGAACGCCAATGAATTCGATTATAGGATTCTCAAGTCTTTTATCAACTGATATGCATAGTGAACAAGATAGAAATGAGTTTATTAAACTGATTCAGCAGAGTAGCGAAAGTTTATTGGTTTTGATTGACGATATCATTGATATTTCACGAATAGAATCCGGACAGTTGCATTTGGTGAAGAAGCAGTTTAAGATTAGTGAGTTGTGTAATACGGTTTATAAGTCAATTGCGTTAAATGGCTCGTTTTCTGCAAATACTGAATTCAAAATTGATATGAGCGGTATTCGTGAAGACGCTGAACTTTTCTCGGATTGGGAACGATTAAAGCAGGTGCTCTTTAATTTGATAAATAATGCACTTAAATTCACCTCCAGTGGTCATGTTAAATTATGCGTTTGTGAAAAGACCCGTGCTGATGTAGCCAAATACCCCGAAATGTTCGATGATTTTTCTTATCCTGAAAGTTTCTTTTTATTCAGAGTTGAGGATACAGGGATAGGTATTAAGGAGGAAGACTATAATACTATTTTTACTCCATTTGTTAAGATTGAAGACCGCAAAATTAATTACTCAGGAATGGGCTTGGGATTGAGTATTGTAAAACAAATAATTCACGTGCTAGGAGGTGAGATTTGGTTACGATCTGAGCTGGGTAAGGGGAGTACGTTTTATTTCTTTCTGCCTAATCAACGATTAAAGTAATTGATGCTAGATTCTTTTTGAGTCAATGTTGTGCTTTGTTTTTTAATCTTGAAAAAGCTTATTGGGTTTTGGATCAAATAAGCTTTGTTTATTTCCTGTGTTAAAAAGGGAAAGAATTATTCGTAATGTAAAATCAAGCTTTTTCTTTCTTTCTGACTACCTTTGTTGAATGAGCGAATTAGCAGTTATTTATCAGGATGAAGATCTGATTGTTGTAGATAAACCAGTTGACCTTCCGGTTCATAAGAATGATTTTATGCCAGCTGATGCGGCGTATCTTACTAAAGAAGTGGGATTACTAACAGGCAAATCTGTTTATCCTGTGCATCGACTTGATTCTAAAACATCAGGAATAATTGTACTGGCATTTTCCAGGGAAGTAGCAGCATTCTTGTCTCAACAATTTGAACAACGTAAGGTAAAGAAAAGCTATGTGGTGGTTTGTAAAGGCATACCCGGTGAAGGCACTTTCGATAAGCCTGTGTTAATTAAGAAAAAGAAAAAGCGTATCAATGCTTCGACGTATTATAAAACGTTGAAAAGTGTTTCAACAAAAATATGTTACAAAGATTTTACAGATGTTGATTTAAGCCTTGTGATGGTTACTCCTGAAACCGGCCGCTGGCACCAAATTAGACAGCATTTTGCTTTTGAACGCTTCGATCTGTTGGGTGATACACAACACGGAGATTGGACCCTGAATAAAATAATGACTGCCGAAACAGGTGTCAAAAGGCTTTTGTTACATGCACATACATTATCATTTACTCATCCTTCAAGCGGAGAGAAAATGAATTTAAAAGCTCCAATCCCTGGTGAGTTTGAGCAGGTATTGGAGCAGTTACAAGATTATGAGTTACATTATTCCGATTGATCGGTAGTAATTGATTTTTTACGTTTTCCACCACTGATGGGAGGTTTATAGGAATCAAAGCCTTTACCATATACAGCCATTACATTGGCAACTGTAACAAACGCTTCAGGATCAACTTCTTTAATGGTCTGGAAAATTAAATGGGATTCAGATTTTCGCACAACCATAACAATAAAATCGCGGTCTCTTTTGCTGTAATAACCATGCCCTTTTACAAAGCTTAATCCACGATTGATTTGTGTTGCAATACCTTGTGCCACTTCATCCGGTTTAGACGAAATTATGGTGATTTGAACTGATTGACGGGCACCTGTTAAAACCCAATCGGCAACATACGACATCAATCCAATTACAACAAAACCATATACCATTGTTTCGAGCGATTGGAAAATGATATAGGATGAACTAATTACGATAAGATCACAACTAATCATTACTCTACCAGGACTGACATTTCGTTTTCGGTTAATTAGCAAGGCTATAATTTCGGTGCCTCCTGTGCTACCTCCCTGAATAAACAAGATTCCAATACTAAAACCGATTAAACCACCTCCAATAATGGCTGCCATAAACTTTTCCTTCACAATAGGTTCAGTAATAATGTACTGAAAAATAGTCAGGAATACCGAAAGCATAATCAGGGAATAAATGGTTTTAAAACCAAAACCCTTGCCCAAAACTCTCATGGCAATGATAATCAAGACTGAATTTAATATCAGGTTGGTCGGACCCACCGGCAAATCGGTAAGAAAGTAAATTAAAGAGGAAAGTCCCATGATTCCTCCACCCACAATATTTGATGGAATAATAAAACCAGTCCATCCTATAGCGCTGACTAACAGTCCCGCTGTGATAATGAGATAACTTTTTAGTTCGCTGATTAAAGTTGCTCTGTTCATTGTTGTTATTACTAATATAAAAGCCCAAAAAAAGGTGCCTGAAAAGAAAACAGACACCTTAAAAGTTACTATTTAATGTTTTTTATTTCAACGACTTTTTAAAACAACGCTTACGTTTGTGTTGAATGTGATCAAACGATTTCCACATTTGAATGGCGACATGATTGTTTTCTAACATTCCGGTCGTCTCTACATATTTTATACCATCTTCTTTTGCTGTTTTCCACAGATCATTCATTAATAATGCTGCTACACCCATTCTTTGTAACTCGGGCTTAACTCCTGTAAGCATTAGGTCCATTTCTGTTGGATTTTTCAATGCTTTCATGATGTGATACCAGCCAAATGGAAGAAGTTTTCCTTTGGCTTTTTGCATTGCCTTTGATAATGAAGGAAGTGCAATAAGAAATCCTGCCATTTCATCTTCTTTATCCAGAATGATTTTTACATATCGGGGATTTAATATTGGAAAATACTTTTTCATGTAAAAATTAATCACCTTAGGAGGAAGCTGAAAAGTTCCGAATAACTCGGCAAAGGCTTTATTAAAAAGTTCGAAAACTTTTGCCTTATAAGGTTCAATCTCTTTTGATGTTTTGAAATTCTGAGGTTTTAATCCGTAACGTTTGATTAACATTTCGGCTACCTTGAATGATTTTTCAGGTAATGCATCAGGGAAGGTGATACGGAATTCCAACCAATCAATTTCTTTTTCATAACCTAATGCTTCAAAATGCTCCAGAAAGTAATCCATGTGATAATCTGAAGCTACAGAAGGTAACCAATCGTGTCCTTCAATTAAGCATCCCTGATGATCAAGGTTAGAAAATCCAAGAGGACCTTGTAGTTCAACCATGCCTTCCGATTGTAACCAATTTTCAACGGTTTCCATCAGTTTGGCTGATACATCTTTGTTATCAATGAATTCAGGACGGGTAAATCGACCAATTTTCTCACCTTTCTTTTCAATCCATAGTGAGTTGATGATACCACCAACACGTCCTACACATTTATTATCAATATAGGCTACCCAAAGTTTTACTTTGCAAAATTCAAAAGCAGGATTTTTTTCAGGTACCAAGGCACTACGCTCTTCATCAATCATTGGAGGCACCCAATATTTATTCGTTTTGTATAGTTGATAAGGAAACTTAACGAAGTCGTTAAGAGTTTGATTATTTGTTACTTCTTTAATAATAATTTCCATCAGATTACCTCTTTTTTGATTTTGCGAAGATAATATTAAATTAATTTAATTTCAGAAAAATTTCATTAATTAATAAAGTATCTTAATATTAGTCAATTAGGGGGTGTTTTAATTGGCGTTTGCGTTAAATTGCTTACTAATTGATATGCTTCGTTTGGCCAAATCAATATTTTGTAAGATTTTATTTTTTAGATGATGGGGATATTTAGGATGATCTGCCAGAAACTTATTTGCAATAGCTACTGCGTCTTCTGATGAATACTGGCCAATACTATTACTTAACCACCCAATGGGGAAAAAGATATCTCCGGTCACCTGAATTTCTTCCAGCATGTTAAGTGTTTGAAGCAAGTAATTGATTGAATGTTTCTGACGTAATGGATGGTGCAGATAGGAGAGCGACAACTCAACCCATTTTTCTTTTGCTCTGTTTTTTGGGTCAGTCAGCGATGCCCAGAATAAATCCCTTTCTTTGGAGACATTTGATAGGGCTGGGAGCGCAAAAATCATCATCTGTTTCAAATCGTCATTTGTAAGTTGATTAATTACGGTATTGTAGTTTACTTCCCAGCTGTCGTATTGTTTGATGGCCAACTGAGCTACCAGTTCAATGCGATCTCTATCACTAAGTGCTGTTCCAAAAAAGTTATTGTTCTTATCGCAAAGGGAAGCCATCAGTTGGTATGATTCGTTGTCAAGGGCAAGATTTATCCAAAGTCGCAATAATATTTTTTTAACAGAAGATTCTGTAGAAATCTCTGCCTTAGAAAGCAGAACCTTACTTATGGATTGACTTGTTTTTGACCATTTCTCTTGTGGAATATTTTTCCAGAAAACTTCTTTCAGTTGACTTCCATATAAATTAATTAATAGTGGATCTTTTTCTTTATTGATGCTATTTAAAAGAAATGTAATGTAATCTTCAGAGTTGATATTCGCATCCAAAAAGTTTTCGAATAAGTTAATTACAGATCTTCCTCTAAGTAAAGGATCATCAAGGTCTGAAGTATGGCGCATCCAATAGTTGATTTGCTGACCATTCATCCTGAACAAACCATACCCCATAGCATCGCTAAAGAATAAAGTGTTAGGTAATGCTATTTTTTCATCTATCGAAACAGTTGCATCAAAATATTCAATAAACGATTTTGTTGTATCAGTTATAATGCTCACTTCCTGCGGCCAATAGGTTCCTTGAGAAGTCATCTCTGGATGTTCCGGAAATTGACTGAGCATCCACGAATCATTATTCTCATCCGGCGGGCGCATGGTTATCACAGGACGTCCGGGTTCATTCACCCAATTGTGGCTCCAGACAGTTAAATCATTCTCGGTTAACTTATCAATACAAGTAATTAAATCATTCCAGGTGGCATTGGAGAAAGCATATTTTTTGATGTACTCCTGAATACCTGTTTGCAGTTTATCCTGGCCAACCATATTTTCGAGCTGAGCCATTACAATGGGTGATTTGTGATAGATGATAGCACCATACAATGAACCTGCATTCTTCAGGTTATGAAGCTTCTGGTTAACAGGATTCGCACCTTCTGTACGATCAACTGAGTAAGCTGATGGGAAATGGGCCAATAAAAACTGCAAATCGTAATTAATATCCTGAAACCATGGTTGTGTGATTTTATCTGCCATGAAATTGGCGAATACTTCTTTTAGCCATACTTCTTCAAACCAAGCCATGGTAACTAAGTCGCCAAACCACATGTGGGCTGTTTCGTGAGCAATCAGGTTAGCACGACGAATTTCTTCATTTTGAGTTGGATTTTCATCCAGAAAGATTAATTCAGAGCGGTAATAGGTTGCTCCAGGATGTTCCATTCCTCCAAACTGGAAAGAAGGTATGGCAACCAGGTTATAATTATCGTATGGATAGGTGTAGTTGGTATAATCCTGAAGCCAATCCAGTGATTTCGTTGTTTGAGAAAAAATGGTTTTTAGATTTCCCTGTAATTTTATGGTGTCATCAACCATGTGGTAGAGCCCAACCTGTTTTCCATTCCAATCAATGGTTTCTTGTTTAAAAGCTCCTGCAGCAAAGGCCCATAAATAAGTGCTGATAGGCTTTGATCTGGCAAATTCAACCGTTTTTCTGCCATTCTCCAGATCTTGCGTCATAACAGGAAGTCCGTTGGCAATTGCTTCCCATTTTTGTGGGATAGTCATTGTCACAGAGAATTGTCCTTTAATATCGGGTTGGTCAAAACATGGAATTGCAGTTCGGGCACGGTCGGGAACAAAAAGTGAATAGAAATATTTGTCGTTTCGGTTTAAGGGGCCATCACCCATTGTAAAGTCAATAAGAACTTTGTTATTCTGATCCAGCGAGCTTTTAGGAAGTATTATATGCTCATTAACGATGCGGGGTTCGACTGTGTCGTTATTAATAATTACTTGTTTCAGTTGAATACTGTCTGCTTTAAAATCCAGAAAAAGATCATCAGAAGAATTATTAAGCGTAAAAGTGAGATCAGCCTGTGCTTCTATCGGTTCAGATACTTCATCAGGAACTGACATGGATAAAGCATAATCGAGATTGCTGATACGGGAAGCTCTTTCTTTAGCTAAAGGCAAACTAACTCCATCTTCCGGCCATTTTTCGGGGATGAATTGGCAGGAGTATATAAATATGATTGAAACTAATAGAGTTAAAAGGGGTTGTAACTTCATCTTCACTGTTTTTTGTAAACTGTAAAGATAAGTTTTTGCTCTAAAAATGGAAGTATGTCAATAAAGTGGTTCTATTGAGTGAGTTCTTTTATAATGAGTCCTGCCAGGGTAAAACCAAATATTGCAGTAATGTGTGCCAGTGAACCATTGATCACAGCCTTGTGATCAGACCAGTCGTGATTTACCAAATCCGGATCACCCGGGCCGGTAGTATCAGTTGTCTCCTCTTTTGAAATGGGTTCAGTAATTTCTTCAGCACCGATATTCTCCATTACTTCATCGCTATACACACATAAAAAGGGACGTTGTGGAACACCAACTTTACGAACCAGTTTGCGAATTTTTCGGGCAAGAGGGCACCCTTGAACATTCCAGAATTCATCAACTCTAACACGGGTTGGATCAACCTTTAGGGCAGCACCCATCGATGATACAAATAAGGCATCAGTCTGTGTGGCTGCTCTGATCAAATGAACCTTGCTGCCCAGGCTGTCAATTGCATCAATAATTACATCGTATTCATTCAGATTGAAATCAGAAGATGTTTCTTTGCTGTAAATCTTTTGAAGTGAGGTGATTTGGGCTTCAGGATTAATGTCGAGTAAACGATTTCTCAGAGCTTCTGTTTTTACTTCACCAACTGTTTTTGAGGTGGCCATCAACTGACGATTAATGTTACTGGCTGTAACACGATCGCTGTCAACGATTGTCAGATCCATTATACCTGTACGAATCAAGCTTTCGGCGCACCAGCTTCCAACTCCACCTATACCAAACAAAATAACCTTTTTAGAAGCAAGGTTATGCATGCTATCTTTGCCCAAAATCAATTCTGCCCTGTGAAAAATGCTCATTTTTTATCACCCTTTTATGTGGGCGCAAAAATAACAATATCTGCCCTAAAATAAAGCAGATATTAATGTTAAAAGGTGTCTGATAAAACTATCAAATGTTGATTTCACGGTCTCTGAATCCCAATAAGTATAAGATAGCATCCAAACCTATGGTAGAGATATGATTTTTAGCTGATGCCTTAACTTTTGGTTTGGCATGAAAAGCAATACCCAAACCAGCCAGTTTTAACATCGGTAAATCGTTAGATCCATCACCTACTGCAATTACCTGATCAAGATGGATGTCTTCTTTAAAGGCCAAAAGTTTAAGTAGTTCAGCCTTTTTCTCGCCATTAACAATTTCACCAGTATGTTTCCCGGTTAGTTTACCATCTTTAATCTCAAGTTCATTGGCAAAAACGTAATCGATATCAAGCTTGCTTTTCAGATAATTACCAAAGTAGTTGAATCCACCTGAAAGGATAGCTGTTCGGTAGCCATATTTCTTCAGTGTTTTGAAGAGGCGTTCGGCACCTTCGGTGATTGGAAGGTTTTCAGCAATTTCCTTCATGACCGATTCGTCCAAACCTTTAAGCAGAGATACGCGTTGCTTGAAGCTTTCGTTAAAATCGATTTCACCACGCATGGCGGCTTCTGTTATGGCAATTACTTTATCTCCAACACCAGCTTTAATAGCTAATTCGTCAATAACCTCGGTTTGGATTAGGGTAGAATCCATATCGAAACAAACCAAACGACGATTACGACGGAAAATATTATCTGCCTGGAAAGCAATATCAATAGCGCATTCTTTTGAAATGGCCATAAACTCCTGCTTCATTTTTTCAGTGTTTCCGGGTGTTCCTCTGACTGAAAATTCAACCACTGATTTGGAATTTTCGTGATCATCATTCAGTAAAACCCTACCACTTAAACGGGTTATGTAATCGATATTCAGGCCCTGGGTTGAAATGATATCTGTAACTTTTGATAGTTGAGATGCTTTTAATTTTCGGGACAGCAGGGTGATAATAAAACGCTCTTTCCCCTGATGACCAACCCATTCGTTGTACTTCTGTTCTGTAATTGGGGTGAATTTAATATTGATTCCCAATTCATATGATTTAAAGAGTAAGTCTTTTAATATTGGAGATGACTCGTTGGTTGACGGTACTTCAAACAAAATACCCAAACCCAGGTCTTCATGAATAACAGCCTGACCAATGTCGAGAATATTCACTTCGTAGTTGGCTAAAATATTGGTCAATGCTGCTGTTAAACCCGGTTTATCTTCTCCGGAGATATTTAAAAGTATAATCTCTTTATTCTTGCTCATGTCAGTGTAATATTAGCGCTGCAAAAGTAATAATTAGAAATAAAAAATGATGATAATGATTTTAAACTTTAATGACTTGTGTGATTTTTTCTAATAATTTATCACAGCTTAAAACATGGACCCATCAACAGGTGAAAAGCAACAACCGGAACCTGCGCTTTTCCATTGGAAATGGGTACGGTACCGTAACCTAAACTAACTTTAGATTCTACAGGAAGATTAAAATGTTTACTTGTAATTAAAGGATAGTGGATAGCACCCTGAAAAGTAATGCCAGATAGATAATAACCATCGTTAAAAAGTCCTCCTTTTTCCGTATAGGTCTGGTTTCTGATTGTACTTTCAGGATGACCTATTACAGTTCCAATCCCAAGTATCAAGCTATATTTTTCTTTAACAATATGGTGGTTGATAAAAACCTGGTTATAACCATGAGATATACTGAATTGTTGGATAAGATCATTTGTGTTTTTTAGATATATTTTCAAATGATTCATTTCAATGCTCCATCCTCTCTTATTTTTGAAACTACCCAACCGATATGAATAGTAAATTGGTAGTTTAAAAGATTCGGTATTATATCTGGCAGTTATTTTAATGTTATAATAATCAGTTTGTTTAATTTTTAGAGGCATGGGAGGTATAATGGCACCTCCCGGCAGGAATTCAAATGTCCACACACGTTTATCCTGGGCGTTTATTGAACTGATACCAAGAATAAAGAATGTTAGTAAGATGATACATTTGTTTCTTAAATCCATGATTCGGTTTTCAATTATACATTGGAATTAAATCACTTACTTAAAGTTACCTCATTAATCGATTAGAATCAAATACGTTTACTGTGCTGACTGGTTTAGAACACAATTTTGGGTCATGAAAAAAAGAAAAAAGTATTTGTAGGTAATGAAAAAAAATTTACTTTTGTGCCGCTGTTGAAAGAAATGGCTAACATTGCGAAAATAGCTCAGTTGGTAGAGCACGACCTTGCCAAGGTCGGGGTCGCGGGTTCGAGTCCCGTTTTTCGCTCAGATATTGCCGATGTAGCTCAGGGGTAGAGCGCTTCCTTGGTAAGGAAGAGGTCACGAGTTCAATTCTCGTCATTGGCTCTGTTAGGGTAGGTTTTCCTACCCTTTTTTTATTTCTCCTCGTCACTTTTTAATATGAAGCTTAGAAAAAGTGATATAATTAAATCAGGTAGCCATCTCTATCGATTGATTCTCTTGAAAATTTTGTTTTTTTGCGATGTAAAGTAATTTTTATCATGAAGATGAATGGATTAAAGGCATTGTTGCCTGTTGGAATATTTCTGCTTATTTATTTGGTTCCGGGTATATTAACCGGTGATTTTTACCGAATGCCTATTTTAATCTCCTTTTTTGCAGCTGCCATTGTTGCCGTAATGATGGCTCCCGGAAAGAAGATTGCCCATAAAATGGAGTTGTTCACAAAAGGAATGGGACACTCGGGAATCATGATGATGTGTCTGATTTTTTTAATGGCTGGTGGATTTGCTGGTTTGGCGCGTGAAGTGGGGGCTGTGGATGCTACTGTTCGTATTGGATTAAGTATATTGCCGGGTAAAGTTTTATTGGCCGGCTTATTTGTGATTGGTAGTTTTATTGCTTTATCAGTAGGTACTTCTGTTGGAACGGTAGTGGCACTTTCGCCGGTGGCACTTGAGTTAGCCGAAAAAGCTGAGTTTTCGTCAGCATTGGCACTTGGGGCAGTGATTGGTGGAGCTATGTTCGGAGATAATCTTTCAATGATTTCGGATACAACCATTGCTGCGGCACGCACCCAGGGAAGCAGCATGCGGGATAAGTTTAATATGAATATTAAGCTGGTTTTACCTGCTGCCATCTTTTCAATAATTCTTTATTTGTTTTTAGGAGGAGCAGGAGGTCATCAGGAAATCGAATTATTACCTGGAGATTGGTTGCGTTTAGTGCCTTATCTTACGGTTCTTATTTTTGCCTTGTTGGGTGTTAATGTATTTGTGGTTTTACTGGGTGGTACAATTTTATCTGCGGCAGTTGGAATTTTATTGCCTTTGGAGGATAAAACAATGGATGCATGGCAGGTAATGACAGCCACGAGTAATGGAATGTTAGGAATGGCTGAAATAGTGGTTATTTCATTATTGGTAGGTGGGCTGGTTGAAATTGTTATGGTTAATGGTGGTATTGATTACTTGCTTCAGTCAATAGAGAAAAGAGCAAAAGGGCGGAAAGGAGCTGAGTTTACTATTGTTTTGGTGACTTCTGTTGTTAATGTCTTTACTGCGAATAATACAATTGCCATCTTAATGGGAGGTTCTATTGTGAAAAATATAGCTTCTAAGTTTAATATCGAACCTAAGCGATCGGCAAGCTTAATGGACACTGCATCATGCTTTGTGCAGGGAGCTTTACCGTATGGTGCGCAAATACTTGCTGCTGTTGGATTGGCTTCAATGGCTGTGACACCTTTTGAAATAATGCAGTTTTTATTTTATCCTTACCTGATGGGTATATCAGTTGTGGTGAGTATTTTATTAAAGAGGGATAAGTAATAACCAATAAAAAAGCAGAATCAAACCGATTCTGCTTTTTATTAGAGTTAAAATATTTTTATCTCATCGATTTCAAATATTTGAAAAATTCACTGTCGGTTGACAAGATGATGTGCGTCTGACTGTCAAAAGTTTTCTGATAAGCTTCCATTGATTTCATAAAGCCATATAATTCCCTTGAAGCAGGTGTTTTATCATAAGCTTCAGCATAAATGCGGGCAGCTTCACCATCAGCACGTCCTTTAATTTCTTCTGCTGTTTTGTATGCTTCAGAAACAATTCTTCTTAGTTCACGTTCTTTTTCACCATTGATATTTGAAGCTTCACCTTGTCCTTCTGATTTGAATTTATCGGCAATTCGGTTACGCTCACTTTTCATACGCTCATATACCTGGTTTTGTACTTCCTGAACGTAATTGATTCTTTTGAAACGAAAATCCAGAATAGCTATTCCTAAATCTTTGGCTTGTTCATTGGCTGACTTTTGAATCATTTCCTGAATTTTATCTCTTCCCACTTTAATAGTAGCTAAACTATCACCAATCAGTTCTCCTATCACACCCGACGAAACTGGAGTGCGGTTGCTTGAACGTACAGCTTCTTCGATATTGTGTTTGGCAATATAATTACGTGTTTCTCCATCCAGAATGTCATCGATACGAGAAATGGCACCTCTCTCATTGGTTAAACGTTTGAAGAACTGCAGGGGATCAACAATTTGCCAGCGGGCATAAGTATCCACAAAAATAAATTTCTTGTCTTTGGTTGGAACCTGGTTGGGATCACCATCCCATTCAAGGTAACGCTTATCAAAGAAATGAGTGGTTTGAATGAACGGAATTTTAAATTTGATTCCAGGTGTCACGATAGGCTCACCTACCGGCTTACCAAATTGTGTTACCACAACCTGTTCAGCTTCATTAACTACATAGGTGCCTGTTGATAGCACGAACAATACAATAGCACCTAAAACGATATATATGATGAATTTCTTATTGCCCATTGTTTGAATTCTTTTGTTGTGAAAGTTGCATTTGAAGTAATGGCAATACACTATTGCCTTTTTGATCGGTGATGATTTTTTCACCTAATTTAGGAATGACTGACTCCATTGTTTCAAGATAGATACGCTTTTTTGTTACTTCAGGAGCCTTCACATATTCGGTATATAAGGCATTAAAACGGGCTACATCTCCCTTTGCGTTATTCACACGTTCCGAAGCATAACCTTCAGCCATTTGAATGGTCTCCTTGGCTTGTCCTGCAGCTTTAGGAATTACTTTGTTGTATTCTGCTTTTGCCTGGTTAATCAACGTTTCTTTTTCTTGTTGAGCCTCATTTACAGAATTAAATGCAGCTTTAACCGGTTCCGGAGGATTCACATCCTGTAACACCACCTGTTCGATTTTTACTCCAAGGGAATATTCCCGACAAACTTTCTGCATCAGCTCCTGCAGTTTACTGCTGATTTCAGTTCTACCAACAGTTAAAACTTCGTTAACAGTGCGATCTCCCACTATCTGTCTCATAGCAGCTTCTGAAATATCACGTAATGTGGTTTCTGGGTTGCGGACTTTAAAAAGATAGTTATATGCATTGTCTATTCGATATTGAACAACCCACTCTACATCAGCAAGGTTTAAGTCACCAGTTAACATGAGTGATTCATCTGTTGTTCCTCTGCGCGTGTATTCAGTTCGTATTCCCGGATTGGTTGTTCTGAAACCAAACTCCAGTTTTTGCTGTCGTTCAACAGGTACTTTATATACCGACTCCATAAATGGAATCTTATAATTTAATCCCGGATCTACAGTTCTTTGATATTTACCAAATTGAACAATAACGCCCACTTCTTCAGGGCCTACCTGAAAAAAAGCTGTTGATAGTAAGATGGCCACAATAACCACCAGAACAACCGCTTTAATGTTTTTGAATAATTTTTCCAACCAGGGATTGGAAGAATTAAGATTGGAAAATTGATTTGAACTCATTGAATAATATATTGAGGTTTACTACAAATGTATTCAGAAAATTATGAAATGGCAGTATAATTTCAATTAAACAAAGAAATTACTCAGAGAATTAGAATATGGGTTTCTTTTATGAAGAATCGTATTTTTATTGAAATGGTTATGATGGATATGTGTACTATTTTCCATGTTTGAAAAATATCAAGATGCATAATGTAAGAGTTGATTATGTTGCTTTTTTAATGAAAAGCGCTAGTGTATCTGATATTGGGAAGAAGATGTGGTGGAGTGGTAATGTTTATCGCCTGTAAAATAATACATGAAATAGGTTTGCCTATTAACACTCTATTCTCCTTATTGATGAGAAATTAGTAGTTATCGATAAATTTTTGACAATAAAGTATCCATCAGAAATGTACTTTTGAATTTGTTCAATACTTAATAGCTAATTAATACATATCATTCAATTGTATCATGAAACAAGAGGATGGAATATGTGCCTAAATTAATTTTATGAAAAATCGATTTGTCCAAATCTGGATTTTATTCTTCTTTTTGATAATCTCGTCTCAGGTTTTTTCTCAGCGTAAAATGGAAAACCTGAATCATGGCTTACTTGCTGTTAAAACCAACTCTGGTGTTCTGGTAAGTTGGCGGGTACTTGCATGGGAATTAAAAGATGTAGCCTATAATTTATATCGAGATGGATCAAAAATAAATACAACACCTATTGATGGGGCTACTAACTATTTAGATGCAACTGGTACAACAACATCAAATTATCAGTTGAAGTTAGTTATAAAAGGTGTTGAACAAACAGAAAGTGAAAATTGTGAAGTTTGGGCACAAAATTCTCTGGATATTCCTGTAAGACCAATTGATGGTGTTTATAATACTTACCATCTTAATGATGCTTCTGTTGGTGATTTAGATGGTGATGGTCAGTATGAAATAATTGTAAAACGTTTGGCTTTGAATAAGGATGTTTCTTCAACCGATTATCATTATTTAGAAGCCTATAAACTTGATGGAACATTATTGTGGGCTGTTAATATGGGGCCTAATATCTATAATGATGTCGAATTTAATTTTCTGGTATACGATTTTAATGGAGATGGTAAAGCTGAGGTTGCTTTGCGCACTTCTGATGGTTTTATTGATGGTGTAGGAGTTAATATAGGTGATGCCGATGGTGATGGAATTACCAATTACAGATATTCTGTTTCAAGTGTTGGTTATCGTATGGAAGGACCTGATTATTTATCGGTTTTAGATGGAGAGTCGGGTGCTGAATTAGATCGTGTTAACTATATTCCACGTGGTAATATCACCGACTGGGGAAGAGATGATGGTGGTCACAGGTCAACAAAATGTATGTTCACAATAGCTTATCTGGATGGTGTTCATCCTGATATTGTTATTGGTCGTGGTATATATGAACGTATTGCTATGGCTGCCTGGTCATTCAGAGATGCTTCATTATCTCAGAAATGGTATTTCGATTCAAATAACAATCCGGCATACGCACAGCAAGGTTATCACAATCTTACACAAGGTGACGTTGACAATGATGGTTGCGATGAAATAGTTTACGGATCGATGTGTATTGATAATGATGGAACAGGTTTGTATTCTACCGGACTGGGGCATGGTGATGCACAGCATTTGGCAGATATCAATCCTAATCGCAAAGGATTAGAGTTTTTTGGCTGTCTGGAGAATTCGGCCGGAGGTGATTACAGAGATGCAGGTACAGGTGAAATTTTATTCTATAAAAATATTGGTCGTGATATGGGACGATGTGGTGCAGCTGATATCACACCTGATTATCCGGGCATGGAAATGTGGGGACCATCAGGTTTTCCCTTCTTAAGTTCTACAGGTTCTGAAATTACTAGCCTGACTCCACCAGGCTCAATGAACTTTTTTATCTGGTGGGATGGTGACTTGTCCCGTGAACTACTCGATCACGCATGGTACGGTGATTATGGTGTTGGTACTATCACCAAGTATAATAATGGTGCAAATACTCAATTATTATATGCCGACGGAACCTTATCAGATAACTGGACCAAAGGTAATCCGGGACTAAGTGCTGATATTCTGGGTGACTGGCGCGAAGAAGTTATCTGGAGAACAAACGATAACAGTGCATTGCGTATTTATACCACTCCGTATACAACTACCGTAAAGATATATACCTTAATGCACGACCCTCAGTATAGGGCCGCAATTGCATGGCAACCAAATTCATATAATCAACCTCCCCATCCGTCATTCTTTATCGGAAATGATATGGATTCCATACCTCCAGCTCCTATTGTATTACCTGGGCATAAAGTATACAGTAGTGGACAATGGGATGTAAGTTCGACTTCCTGGGCACAAAATGGTACAGCTGTTTCGTTTGCTGATGGAGATAGTTTGTTGTTTGATATTTCAGGTAGTCAGTCAAATGTCGAATTAATGGGTAGTCTTTCACCTGAAGATATTCGGGTTATCAGTCCAAATGATTTTACTTTTAGCGGAGACGGAGTTATTGCCGGAGAAACAGATTTAACAAAGGCTGGAAGTGGTAATTTAAGTATAGAAACAAATAACATATTTTCAGGAACTACGCGTGTTTGGGAAGGGATGTTAACCTTAAGTGGAGAATTAAACAGTGCTGTTTTTGTAAAACGTTTCGCCACTTTGGCGGGTTCGGGTAAGTTTAAGAATGGAATAACACTTGAACCCTATGCTGAGTTGATAATAAGTGATCAGCAGGAGGAGGGTGATAGTCTTTTTGTAGATGACCACCTTACTTTATCAGAAAAATCAATTGTTTATATGGATTTGTCAGATGATATTGATGCTGTAACGAAAGTAAATGACATCATTATCATTAATGGAGACCTGAATATTACCGGTGAAATTTCAGTGACCATTAATCGTCTGGATGGTAAATTAACAGCTGGTACCTATGTTTTGGCAAAATATACAGGTTCTTTTAATGGAAGTGTTGATAATGTTTCGATAAAAGGTATTCCTGGCTTACCCTATACATTAACAATTGATGCCGGAGAGGTGAAGCTTGAGGTTGCTGATACCCGTTTGCCTGGTAAAGTTGTGTGGAAAGGTTATGTTGATAAAAACTGGAACTTGTTTAATACACTCAACTGGGATAATCAGGGTGTTGAGGATTATTTCCTTGGAGAGGATTCTGTAGTATTTGATAATACCGCTCTTCAAAATTCTGTTCTGATAAATGGTGAATATGCGGTGAGCGATTTCTTATGTGATGCTGATAATACTTTTGTTTTAGGTGGAACTGGTAAGATTGCTGGAGATGGAACTTTTACCAAAAGAGGAACCGGATTAATGGCCATTCTTAATAGCAATAGTTATACAGGCCCAACCATAATTGAAAAAGGTACTTTACTGGTAAATACTCTTGCTAATGGAGGATACAATTCGCCAATTGGAGCCTCTTCATCCGATGCATCTAATCTTGTGATTAATGGAGGTGAATTAAAGTTTGGTGGTTTTGGAGAGGTTACAACCGATAGAAGTATAACGCTTGGAAATAACGGTGGTGCTATCAATGTTGGGAATTCAGGTGGAAGATTAGTTGTTAAGGGAAGTCTTGCTGGCGAAGGTGACTTGGTTAAAAACGGAACAGGAACGTTATGCCTCGAAACAGTTAATAGTCATGCCGGAACCGTGATTAACTCGGGTGTCCTTCAATTGTTAGACGATGCTGCCAATATAAATGGATTGGGTGATACACTGATACTTAATGGTGGTACACTTGCAATGCTCGATAATAGTTATTCTTATACTGATAATTGCGGATGGCATATTGTTGTGCCGGAAGGAAAAACAGGAACCTTAAAACTGGATAGCCGGAGTTCACTAACAGGAAAACTATTGGGTAAAGGAACTCTCAATTTATACTCGCCCTGGATTAGAAATGATTTAAAAGGTGATTGGTCTAGTTTTGAGGGAATTATTAATGTTACAACTGATGGGGACGGAGGTGATTTCCGTATTTACAATAACTATGGATTTACAAAAGCTACTGTAAATATTAATCCAAATCTGTATGTGTACAATCAGGCAGGAGGAGCTGTGAGTTTTGGTGCTTTAAATAGTGAAGTTGGAGCAACAATAGCCCCGGGAACCTATAAAGTTGGTTATAATAATGCAGATGCTGTATTTAAAGGTGTGTTTACCGGATCGGCTAATATTAGTAAATATGGTGAAGGCAGCTGGACCTTAACCAATGCCAACGAGTATAGTGGAAGTACTACTGTATATACCGGAACTTTAATTGTGGGTAATACATCAGGAAGTGCTACAGGAAGTAGTATTGTCACGGTTCGTAATGGTGCAACAATAAGCGGAAACGGTATTGTTTCGGGAAGTGTCAGCTTATATGGTTTAATGACAGGAGGAGGAACTTTCAATGGAACAGTTTCTGTTTCAAGTGGAGGTATACGGAAGGCAGATAATACAATTAACGGTGCGTTGCGTGTATTCTCTAATGGAACACTTTCTGGTGAAGGAAATATTAACGGAGTAGTCACATTGTATAGTGGTGCAGTTATTGCTCCCGGAATAGATGGTATTGGCACTATAAATTGTCAACAGGCTTTTACCTTAGTTGAAGGTTGTGTTTTGCATTTTGAAGTTGATAAAGGAAATGGGGTGAATGACCTGGTTGTATCGCAAAATTCAATTACTCTGGCTGGAGAGTTAAACCTTACTGATATTAATGGATCAGCTTTTGAAGCTGGTGATAGTTTTAAATTATTTAATGCATCATCAATCGAGGGGAGTTTTTCAAGTATTGTACCTGCTACACCGGGTGATGGTTTGATATGGGATCTTTCTAAACTAAACTCTGATGGTATTATTACAGTTGCTGCTTCAACAGGATTAGGGAATGCAGCAATGGGCAAAATCAGTATTTATCCGAATCCAACAAAAGGAATGTTTAATATCGAATTGGAATCTAATGTGTTGATCGATAGTGTTGAAATAATTGATATGCAAGGACAGGTCGTAAAACTCACCAGTGAAGTAAAAAGTTCTGAATTAAGTGTTGATGCTTCGTCTTTGTCTTCAGGGGTTTATTTTGTTTTTATTCATACCGATAAAGGTTTGATAAAAGAAAAATTGCTGATTAGTAAATGATAAATTAAAATTTAAATACTTCATAATCCGTAATGTAAACCAATGGGTATATGTTACGGATTATTTGTATCACTAGGTTTAAAAAGATTTTCGGTAGAATTATCTTCTTTCATTTTAATTACAATATTACCAACCTTCTTTCCTGTTAATACATAATCAAAAGCTTCTTTAATCTGATCAAAAGGGAATACTTTTTCGATGACAGGTTTAAAAGCTCCTTGTTTGGCTAATTGATTAATAATATTGATGCTTGCCTGAGTGTTGGACGGAAATGGAAATTTTACTTTTTTACCATTGGATAAAATGCCGAAAATGGCTAAAAAAGCATTTTGAGCATAAGGGCCCAACTCTGAAGATAAGTATATTCCACCAGGCTTCAGAATTTTTTTACACTCCCCAAAGGTGCTTTTCCCAACCATGTCAAATACATAATTGTATTCTTCATTTGTTTCGGTAAAGTCTTCTTTTTCGTAATCAATTGCTTTTGTGGCCCCTAACTCCATAACCAGATCTTTGTGTTGACCTCTGCAGGTTGCGGTTATTACAGCACCATAATGTACCAGCAATTGAATGGCAGCAGAACCAATAGCACCTGTTCCTCCATTGACCAAAATCTTATCACCCTCTTTAATGTCTATCTTATTTATGAAGTTATAGGCATAGTGAGCTCCTTCCATTAAAGCTGCAGCTTCTGAATATGACATAGGAGGGTGAATATGTCCAATTGCCTTATGTTCCGAAATGCACAGGTATTCTGCATGAGAGCTAACACCCATATCATCAAAACCAAAAACCTTGTCGCCAACCTTGTAACGTGTTACTTTTGATCCAACTTCTTCTATTATTCCTGCAAAGTCAGTTCCCAATACAGGGTTTCGGGGAGAACCAATACCTGTAAGCAAACGCATAATCCATAAATCGGCTTTCAACATAGCGCCATCAGTGCGATTAACGGTGGTTGCACAAACTTTTATAAGTAGTTCTTTTTCTTTGACCTGAGGTTTTGAAATGTCTTTGAATTCAAGTACATCGGGCGACCCGTATTTTGTGTAGTAACTGGCTTTCATTAACAGGTAGTTTGGATGATTGTATGAAAGTTACAAACATTTTTACATGATGTAAATTATCATTGAAAAGGAAAACAAATGAATGGGCATAATGTTTGCTTTGTTCGCCATTGATTGTATCAGGTTTTTATAAGATCTTTGAAATTATTTGTGTTCACTAGTGTCCCATTAAAATTGGGACGTTATTAATAATTAAACAAATTTGGCTCATTAAGCCTAAAACGTTCTTTGTCATTTTGAAATTTAGTTCTCTCAAAGAGGTCTCTAAGATGAGTTTTGTCGGTCAATGATATACTCAATATTTGTAAAACCTCATATGTACTTCTATCAAGTTGCATGTCTGTTTGGACAATTGCAACCAAGCAATAGGTACATAAAGCAACGTAAATCTGAATCCGAACAGCATTTTCAGTTGTTCCCCAGAATTTCTTGATTTTCAAATGTTGCTTTAGCCATTTAAAGAACAGCTCGACTTGCCATCGGTTCTTATAAAGTTCAGCAACTTGAAGAGCAGAAATGTGCACTGCATTGGTTAAAAATACAAACTCACGCTTCTGTTCTTCATCCCAATATCTGATTAAGCGAAGATGTTTAGGATAGTATTGTTTGGGATAAAAACCAGTCAATTCAATGGTAACATCTGAAAGCACGTTCTTGGGCAACCTTCGTTTCCATTTGACTATCTTGTATTGAAGGTTCTTCTTTGCTCTGACAACGAAAAAAGCTTCTATCTGACGAATCTTATACAACATCTTGAAGTGATTATATGCACGATCAAATATGTAATAAGAACCCGATTCATATGGAATTTCTTTCATCGCTGTAGAGTCGTGTACAGAAGCTTCAGTAATGTGAAAGAACGCTGGGATCTGCGTCTCCAAATCATACAATGTATGTACTTTGATTCCACCTTTCTTCTTACGAAACTTCGCCCACCAAAATACGGATAGGCACAAGTCAATCGTGGTTGAATCAAAAGCGTAGACATTACCATCAAGCTTAAAAATGTCAGAAACTCGTTTATGCCTGGCTTCGTTTACCAGATAGTACGCATACTCTTCAAAGATGTGATAGTCTCTGTTCTGATTAGCTCTGGCTAGGGAGGATTTTGAAACATTCTTGCCTAGGCCCAAATGATAAGATTTGGAATGATGAGCATCAAGTGCAACAATTAAATCTCTCAAACTTTCACGATTTGATAATTGCCCGAACATCAAAGCAAGCAATTGGTTCCAACAAGTGAAATGCTTCACGTATTTGTCTCCGCCATACTTGCGAACGATGTAGTTGAACTTATTCCTATCAAGGAACGATGCTAACTGAGCAAAAACGTATTTATCCTTATGCATTTGCTAATCTGTTGATGAATAGCGAAAATGCAAATTGAAATCCGTTTAATCGAAAAACACCTACAACTAACTAAATTTCAGTATTTTCAAAGAACATTATTAGAATTTAATGGGACAGTAATGATTTGTGTTATAAAAGTAAAAAATACGTTTAAAAAATTTTTAAAAGTAATTTTTACTTTTATATTTGAAAAATGGAAAATCAGCAGCAACTATATAGCCAATATCAAAAGATAAAACGATTTGTATCTGTCGATTGTGTTATTTTTGGCTATGAGCAAGACCAATTAAAGTTATTGCTGTTTAAAAGGATAATTCCGCCGGCTCAAGGCGAATGGTCATTGATCGGAGGATGGCTTCAGGAAGATGAATCGGCAGAGACGGCTGCCATGAGGGTTCTTCAATACATAACCGGATTAACAGATATATATCTCGAACAGGTTCATGTCTTTTCAAAACCAGACCGTGATCCCGGAGGTAATGTATTAACCATTGTTTTTAATGCCTTAATCAGGATTGAGAAACATTCTAATCAACTGATTGAGAAGTTTGGTGCTCAATGGTTTTCTCTTAATGAGGTTCCTCAGCTTATTTTTGACCATGACGAAATGATCAGGATTGCTTTTGAAAAACTCCGCCTGAAGGCTACTTATAACCTGATAGGTCGTCAGTTATTACCCGAAAAATTCACGATTACACAGCTTCGTAATTTATATAATGCAATCTTTCAGAAGCAATTCGATCCGGGTAATTTCCGCAAGAAAGTATTGTCGTTAAAAATGCTGGAACAGTTAGAAGAAAAAGATATGTCGGAATCGAAAAAAGGGGCTTTTTACTACAAATTCAAAGATGTTGAAGAAAGCTATGTTGTGGAGCCCATCTTTCGAAATGCGATAAAACTCTAAAATAATTAATTAAACTCATAGAAATGGATACTTTTCAATTTACAGAACACTCGCACCGCAGATACAATCCGTTAAACGGAGAGTGGGTGTTGGTATCACCACACAGAACCAAGCGTCCATGGCAAGGTAAAGTTGAGAAACCTGCTGTTGACGAGCGTCCTCAGTACGATGAAAAATGTTACCTGTGCCCTGGAAATGAAAGAGCCGGAGGTTTTAAAAATCCTGATTACAAAGATACATTTGTGTTTCAGAATGATTTTAGTGCCTTAGTGCCAGATATTCCACAGGGAGCATTTGAAAAGAAAGGCTTATTTAAAGCGGTAAGCGAAAGAGGTTTTTGTAAAGTAATTTGTTTCTCACCACGACATGATCTGACTATTCCAGAAATGGATGTTGACGGTATTAAGAAAGTGGTTGACTTATGGACACAGGAATACGAGGAGATTGGTAAGCTTGATTATATCAACTATGTTCAGATTTTTGAGAACAAAGGTGATATTATGGGATGCAGCAATCCTCATCCTCACGGACAAATATGGGGTCAGTATTCTGTTCCTGTTGAGCCAGCCAAAGAGCAAAAAATGCAAAAGGAATATTTCGATGCTAACGGAAAAACTCTTTTAGGCGATTATGTTGAGGAAGAATTGAAGGATAAGGAACGCATTCTGGTTGAAAATGATCATTTTGTAGCATTGGTTCCTTTCTGGGCAACATGGCCATTTGAAGCAATGATTGTAAGTAAACGAGCTGTATCGAAACTGACTGATTTAACAGAGGATGAAAAAATAGCTTTGGCTGATGCTTATAAAAAGCTAACAGTGATGTACGACAACCTTTTTGAGGTTTCGTTCCCATATTCAGCAGGTATCCATCAGGCACCGACAGATGGAGAAGATCATCCTGAATGGCATCTTCATATGCACTTTTATCCACCATTGTTACGTTCTGCTACTGTGAAGAAGTTTATGGTAGGCTACGAAATGATGGCCAATGCACAACGCGATATTACTGCTGAGCAGGCTGCAGAACGTTTGAGAGCCTTGCCAACAACTCATTATAAATCAAAATAATCACATACTAAATTCAAATAAGTTATGTCAAAAATTAGCGAACTAATTGGAAAAATTAATGGTGGCGATAATGCCGCATTTAAAGAATTATATGGAGCTGAAAGCGCTGTATTGAAAACTCAGGCTGAACGTTATGAGTCTTTGATGGCTACTTTCCAGGAAACTTTTGGAAAGGATGATGTGATGTTATTTTCATCACCTGGTCGTACCGAAATAGGTGGTAACCATACCGATCATAACCACGGTCGTGTGTTAGCAGGTGCTGTTAACCTTGATAATATTGCTGTAGCTGCGGCTAACGGTACTGACATTATTAAAATTAAATCAGCTGGTTATCCTGAATTTCAGGTTGATTTGTCTGATCTTTCTATTGATGAATCACAATTTTATACTTCAGGATCGATTGTAAAAGGTATCAGTGCTCGTTTGAAAGAGTTAGGGTACACTATCGGTGGTTTTGATGCTTGTATCGAAGGACGCGTACCAGCTGGTTCAGGATTGAGTTCATCAGCTTCTTTCGAAGTATTGATTGGAGCTATCATCAGTCACTTATTCAACGATGGGAAATTAGATCCGGTTGAAAATGCAATTGTTGGACAATGGGCTGAAAACAACTTCTTTGGTAAGCCATGTGGGTTAATGGATCAAACAGCTTGTTCAGTGGGTGGTTTGATTACCATCGATTTTGCAGATCCTTCAAAACCAATTGTAAAAGCTTTGGATTTCGACTTTGTTGCTACTGACTATGCATTGGTAATTACTGATGTGGGTGGTGGTCACGATGATCCTGCCTCTCAGGCTGAGTATGCTTCTTTGCCAACTGAAATGAAATCAGTAGCGAAAGAATTAGGTGCTCAGGTGTTGCGTGAAGTTACTTTAGAACAGATTATTGATAAAATTCCTGAAATCCGTGAGAAAACTGGTGACCGCGCTATTTTGCGTGCATTCCACTTCCAGGGAGATAACCAACGTGTTGCTGATCAGGTAGCTGTATTGGAAAACAACGATTTTGATGCTTTCCTTAAAATGGTTGTTGAGTCAGGATACAGCTCATACATGTATAACCAAAATATCTTTGATGTAGTTCACAAAGATGAGCAGGTTGTATCATTAGGTTTGGCATTGAGCGAAATGGTATTGAAAGGCAAAGGTGCATGGCGCGTTCACGGTGGTGGATTCGGTGGTACCATCCAGGCTTTTGTACCTCAGGATTTAGTTGATACATACGTAAAGACATTAGAACATGTTTACGGAGAGGGTAAATGTCATAAATTATTTATCCGTTCGAAAGGTTCGGTAAGAGTTGAATTATAATCAGACTAAAAAATCGAATCATGACTAAAGCATCTGATGTTTTTAAATTGAAAAATGCCAATAATGTTGAAGTAACATTTATTGGGCGAGGAGGACAAATTACCGGCATTACTGTTCCTGATAAAGATGGTAAGTTAGCTGATGTGGTAATTGGTTATCAAAGCGTTGAAGAAGCACTTGCAGGTGACGGATATTTCGGAGCTCTATGTGGTCGCTTCTCAAACCGCATTGTAAAAGGTCAATTCTCTTTAGAAGGAATAGATTATCAATTAGAATGTAATAACGGACCAAACCATTTACATGGTGGTTCCGAAGGTTTTAATAGCCGTGTGTGGGATGTAACTCCTTATGAAGAATCTCGTTTTACACAGGCATATAAATTATCATTGGTAAGTCCTGATGGTGATCAGGGTTACCCTGGTGAGCTTAAAGTTGAGGTTGTTTACGGTTTGACTGACGAGAATGAATTAGTGATTGAGTATGCTGCTGAAACTTCAAAAGCTACTATTATTAACTTAACCAGTCATGCTTACTTCAACCTTAAAGGAGCCGGTAACGGAACCATTGAAGATCAGGTATTAGAGTTAAATGCTTCAAAATTTACTCCTCTTTCAGCTGAAATTGGTACTGTAACAGGTGAGATTACAGAAGTAAAAGGAACAGCTATGGATTTTGTAGATGCAAAAACCATTGGTGAGGCTTGTAATGCTGATGATGACCAGGTAAAGATTGTTGATGGTATTGATCACAATTTTGTTATCGATGGTTATGATGGCATGTTGCGTTTGGCAGCCCGTTTATCTGACGAAGAAAGTGGTCGTTGTATGGAAGTGTTTACCAATCAACCAGGTATTCAGATTTATACAGGAAGTCATTTCGATGGAACTGAAACAGGTAAATTAGGTAAGCCAATTGTAAAATGGGGTGGTGTAGCCATGGAAACTCAGATTTTCCCTGACTCACCAAATAAAGAACATTTCCCTAATGCAGTTTTAAAACCGGGTGAGGTTTACAAACATACTTGTGTTTATAAATTTTCAATCCAATAAATAAAATCCTTAAATCATAATCATGAGCAAAAACAAGTATTTATTTCCATTGATAGTGATGGCCTCACTGTTTTTCCTGTTTGGCTTTATCACTACAATGAATAACTCAACCATTGAGTTTTTGAAAGATGCATTTGGTTTGAACGATGTTCAGAAGCAATTGCCTAACACTTTCTTCTACGGTGCCTATATATTATCGGTACCTGTTGGTTTCCTGATCAATAAAATAGGATATCGATTCTCAATCTTCACAGGTTTAGGATTGATTGCATTAGGTTTCTTTGCCAGTATACCTGGTGTTGGATTTGGTTACTACGGATTCTTAAGTGCAGTATCAATTTTTGCTATCGGTGTTGTAATTCTTCAGGTAGCAGCTGCTCCTTATGTAGTGGCATTAGGTCCTAAAGAAAGTTCAGCCAGTCGTTTAACTTTAACTAACGCGTTGAACTCAGTGGCTACTGTAATTGCACCTATTTTCGTTTCAATTTTATTGGTTACTCCAGAGTTGGGAGAAGGCGAAACATTAGAGAATTCAGTGATTCAGGGTATTGTTCAATGGCCATTTGTTGGAATTGGAGTGGCTACAGCTGTAATCCTTTTCATTATGTTCTTCCTGAAACTTCCTAATATCAAAGAAGAGCAGGAAAAGGCTGAAGCCGGAAGTGACGTTAAACACAAGTCAAGTGCATTTAAATATACTCACGTATGGTTGGGTTCATTGGCAATTTTCGTTTATATGGGTATCGAAATTGGTATTCCTAGTTTCTTTGCTGATTTTGCTGATAATGCCGGTGCAACTATCAAAACTTCTACTACTGATATGTTGAAATATTATTGGGGTGGTCTAATGGTAGGTCGAGTATTGGGTATTTTTGTATTGCAAAAATACAAGGCAAGCACAATTCTTACAGCTTGTGCCATTGGTGGAGCCGCCATGTTAGGTGGAGCTATCGTTATGGATGGTAACATTGCCATGTGGTTATTCTTAGGTACTGGTTTATTCCACTCAATTATGTGGCCTGTAATCTATAGTTTGGCATTGGAAGATTTAGGTCCTCATGCCGATGTGGCTTCTGGTATTATTGCTACTTCAGTAATTGGTGCTGCTATTTTAATGCCTATTATGGGTGGTATTCAAACTATGGCTGGAGTTATTGCTGCTGTAAGTGCATTGTTTGTTTACTATTTGTACCTTGTTTTCTTTGCAACTAAAGGTTCAAAAATCAGATAATTTTATCACTGATCATATGTTTAAAGGGCTGTCGTTGGGCAGCCCTTTTTGTTTGGTAAATTGAAAAGATGTTATGGGAATCTTCGTTTTAGACTATTCCTGAATAGAGTCATTTCTTAATTGGCAACATATGAACCATTCTTGGAAATATAATTACCATTAGTCCAATTGATTTTTATTTATTTTTATGGCAGATAAACCTTAAAAAATGAATAATAATCTGACAAATCCAACATCCAAACCCCGAATTGTGGTTGTGGATGCTTTGCGTGGTCTGGCTTTAACCGGCATACTTCTTTTACATGCATTAGAGCATTTTGACTTTTATTGGGCAGCACAATATAATCCGGATGTTTTAAAGGGATTGGACAAAATTGTACATGATGTTGCTTTCTTTTTATTTGCCGGTAAATCGTATGCGATTTTCTCAGTTTTGTTCGGCTTCAGCTTCTTTATTCAAATGCAGGGGCAGGAGCGAAGAGGGATTGATTTCAGAGGACGTTTTGTATGGCGGCTACTAATTCTGTTGGTTCTGGGTTATTTACATACACTTATTTATATGGGTGATATATTGATGATTTATGCTCTAATGGGACTGCCTCTAATATTCTTTTATAAAGTGCCTACTAAGTTTTTGATTGCTGTTGCGGCTATTTTGTTATTGCATGTTAACAGAATTTATGAATTAGTGTACAGTTTTATCAATCCCGATTTTGTTATTCAGCGCGACTGGGGTGACTGGGGAAGAGCATTTCAGACATTCTGCAGTGGTTCATTTTGGGATGTCTTGAAACACAATTCGGGTGCAGCATTAATTACCAAGGTAAAATGGACAGTTGCCTCGGCACGAGTATATCAATTATTTGGATTGTTTGTGATTGGTATGATACTGGGGCGAATTGGTTTCTTTGAGAAATCAGCGGATAATAAGCGACCTCTATGGATCGTGCTGAGCACAGGAATTGCAGGACTAATCATCTTTCAATTAATAAGCCATTTTATGCCTTCGCTATTTGACTTTAACAATACTCAGCGGTCTCTGATTGTTGAACTGGCTGATATCTTTACAAATTTATCGCTGTTAACAATCTGGATCAGTGGATTTATGCTATTGTATTATCGTTTTCATTCTGCGGGTATTTTTACAGCTTTATCGCAATACGGTAGAATGAGCCTTACCAGTTATGTAATGCAGCCATTGATTGGTGTGCCTTTATTTTATGGTTACGGATTAGCGTTGTATCAATATTTGGGTAATACTTTGAGTTTTGTTTATGCAGCTTTATTTTGGGTGATGCAAATCTGGTTCTGCCAAACATGGTTTAAACATTATAAATATGGACCATTGGAATGGTTCTGGAGAGCACTTACCTTCTTCAATTTTAAGTTGACTAATAAGAAAGTCAATTAGTTTATGGATTAGGGTAAGTAGTAATTTAAAAATTATAATGATGTTGATTAAGTTTCAGGTATTTAATGGTATAGATAAGTAAATGATTGTTAGATATAGATAAGTGAATACATGATTAATGATCGATCGATTATAAAACTTCTATTTCTTAAACAGAAAGTAAACTGCCAGAATCAGAAAACCAAAACCAATGATGTGGTTTAAACGCATTGTTTCTGTTTTGAAAACTGTAATGGTAAAAACGGTAAATACAGTTAATGAAATAACTTCCTGAATCACTTTTAATTGCCACAGATTAAATGGTCCATCGTTACCTGTATATCCAATTTTGTTCGCTGGTACCTGAAATATATATTCGAAGAAGGCAATACCCCAGCTAATTAGAATAATAGCAAATAAGCCAAGGCTGGCAGACCAATTAAATTCCTTAAATTTTAAATGACCATACCAGGCAATGGTCATAAAAGTATTGGAAAGAATCAGAAGAAGAATTGAAAAGATACCTTTGCTCATTTTTTAATGTTATTATAGAATATAGCCTTAAATACCAATTGGTTAGATGATATTATCTTTTGCTGAATTAACAAAAGCCGACAAATTTAATTTTTCTTCATTTGATTAAAAGCGGAAGGATAATATTTTTATATTGAATTGATTGAATTTTGAGATGTGGTTCTGTAAGGCTTGAATGATGAATAAGTTATAGTAGATACAAATTCTATTTCTTTTCTACATATCTGTAAGATTTTAAAAATTCAAAACCGCCATGAAACTAATAGTTCATAGCGGTTATTAAAATGCGAATGTATAATTTTTTATAAAGAAGCTTATCCCTTTAACACTCTTAAAACTGCTGTTTTATTATCAGCAATTAATGTAATAATATATATTCCTTGAGGCTCAGATAAATTTAATTTAATTATTTGTTGGTTTTTATAATATAGGTTGCGAATTGTTTGTCCATTTACACTCCTTATAATTGTCCTAATCTCCGAGTGAGTGTTTCCTAAATCAATTTCCAACTCTCCATTTGTTGGATTTGGATATAATTCAATTTGATGATCAAAAGTGGATTCCATGATACCTACAGAATTTATACTATAGCAATCAGATAGAATGGTACAACCATTATAAGTAACTTGTACTGCATAATTTCCATTGGATGTTACTGTACAACTTTCATTAGTTTCTCCATCCATTGGGTAAGAGTTATTGTCGCAATCAATCCATTGATAGCTAGCTTCTGCCTGATTGGCTGTTAAAGTATTTTCATTTATAGTTACTGAAGCATCTACATGTTTAATAGTTAGATTTAGTGTAATTGTACTGTCACATCCATTTACATTGTTTAAATGTTGAGTATAAATTCCTGTTTCAGTATAAGTCTCCCCATTTAACGTATAAGTTTCGCAGGCAGTTTCTGTAATGGAACTAAATGTATTACATGATTCGTTGAAAAGAGCTTCTATTTCTGTTTCGGTTAACACTTTGTTATACATTCTGATATCATCAATATCACCAATGAAATATTCAGAGTTATAACTGGCAGAGCCAAATGTTAAAGGATTTGTAATCAATCCAAAAGGTCCTGAGGATGTCAATGTTTCCTTAACCAGCAAATTGTCGATATAAACTCTTTTAATTTTTCCTGGTCCACTGGCTGTTACCACAATATGATGCCAGGTGTTTATCTGCAACGGATTGGTGTTGGTATCTGTATATCCATTATATTCCCATTGAATATATCCGTCTGGTTTAATCCGTAATAAATAGTTTGTTTTTGTGACGTAATTTGATTTTCCAAATACCATTCTCGTTCCTGAAAGTGATTCGGGTTTCACCCATACTGAAAAACTTAAAGAATCCTGCATATTTAATGTTTCTGAGTGGGGAATGGAAATATTATCATTACCATCAAAATGATATGCGTGATTGACTATGCCAAACCGATCTTCAACCAGGGTAGCACCATTAACTGTGCCATGGTTATTGTTAATGCTTAAATCGTTGGCGTTAGTATTGAATGGCCAATAACCAATTAAACTATCAATTGGTATCTGTGCATTAATTGTGCTAAGACTGACTAGAATCAGACTGCACAAAATTATTGTATTCTTCATAGGTGTTAGATTTAGTATAATAAGAAAGAGAAATCATGCCTCATCTATAAGTTACTCTAAATTAGTGCTAAAATTTCTATAAAGAAACAATTTTGAATAATTGTTATGTAAGTGTTTCTGGAGATTATTACAGTCTATATAACAATAAATAAAGTTTATAGTAGTAATGTTAATGCTGAGTTAAAATCTTATCATTTCAGTATTCAAATAAACTATGGTAATTAGCTCGGAAGAATGTTGTGGTAAGTTCAATCATTAGATATATAAATAGTTATATAGAAGCTGCTGAATATTTTTTTACTGTTAATGAAAAAAGAGATGCTCAGAGAACATCCCTTTTCTCATCATGAACTTAACTATACTTTAAAGAATCTGATTTTATTTCTGAAGGTTCTTGTTTTGTTGTGAGTTGAAGAAGAAAGTCTTCCGATCATTCACCTGTGATAACTGATCCACTTTCGTAATCCAGTTCGCTTCCAAACATACTGTGGGGTATCAGGTAAATGGTCAGCATTACTACAGATGCAACTATAATCCATATAGGTCGACGCTTTTTAATATTGGTAACAACTGCAATTATCCAGAATACAAACGCAATCAGTGTTTTATTATCTGTTAAGTCGTATCCAAATGGGAAGCCTGTCCAGTACTCACCAAAGGCATATTTTTGCATTACAGGACCAAAAATCATTCCACCTATTAATACCAAAACAAATGTAAGGTAGGTATAGAAAACCATTTTTTGATGATTGGCAATGGCCAATATCCCTGCCAGATTTGAAATCAACATGGCAAAAAACATTAATAATACATGTGGAATAAGAACACCGGATGGTACACCACCTTTAAACCGAATAATGGTATGATTTCCTTCGGGTATGAATGCCTCACCATTTTTATAAAATTCCACTTTGTATTCCAGTTTACCAGCAGCTGGCTGATGGGGTAGAGTAGCTATCAGTTGATCAGCTTCACGAATCATTGGATTAACTGTCCATTCATCGTGTGTTGGATAACGGCGGTATGCTATGCTTCCTTCTACTTGTGAATCTGATATGGCAAAGGTCATACGACAATCTTCATCACCACCGTGGCTGCGAAGCAAACGTATAGGGTAGGTACCCGAATCGGTTATTAGTTCAAGTCTTTTAGGATGGGTTGGACCTGTGAGGCGCTGGTAAACAGCAGCACTTAAAGTTATAATAATGGCGATCAGCCAGAATAAAGTCATTTTTAGTGTGGCATTCATATCTTAAAGCTGAATCAGTTTAACTTCTTTTTGATTACTACGATTGATTTCAATAATGGCTGTGGTGCCACTTTTGAGTTTCGAAAGGCGGAACATATAATCGTATATATTAGTCACTTCTTCACCATTGATCGAAGTGATAATATCTCCTTTCTGCAATCCACCTTTGTCTGCGGGTCCGTCAGGACGAACGCCATCAATACCCAAACCATTTTGAATTACTCCTGAAAAATCTGGCACTATACCCAGCGTTACTTTTAGCCTTGTACGACGACTTTTTTGAGGTCCACCGGTTGATTGAAAGGTTAGCGTATCTGAATTAACAGCTAAATTTAGCATTAACTCTGTAGCATATTTAACAATCAATTCTTCCTTATCAGGCTTTATTGCATCTACATCATCAAAAGGGGTATGATAGTCGCTGTGGGCACCAGTTGAGAAATAGAGTACAGGTATTTCTTCGCTGTAGAATGGAGCATGGTCTGAAGGTCCGTAGCCGTCGGGTGATGTTGTAATCTTAAATGAAACTGTTTGATTATTGATTAGAGAATCAAATTGAGCAGCTGTTCCTGAACCTCCAATAGAAATACCAATAGTGTCATGCTTCATTCTTCCAATCATATCAAAGTTCAGCATGGTGGTTATCTTTTTATCTTTACTCCAGTTTTCAACAAAGTATTTCGATCCCAGTAACCCCATTTCTTCAGCATCAAAAGCTACAAATAACAGGTTCTTCTTCAATTTTTTCTGATGTGCTTTGGCATAGCCAGCCATTTCTATCATACCAGCAATACCTGAAGCATTATCATCAGCCCCATTATGAACAGCTATGGTATCGGGCATGCGGGAACTAACACCTGAGCCACCCATTCCTAAATGATCGTAATGAGCACCAATTACAATAAACTGATCTGATGTTTCAAAAGATGGAATCATGCAAACTACATTACGTCCGGTGGCTTTTTTATGTGTTATCTGCACTTTTGCTTCAATTGTTGCTTCAATCTTCTCGGTTAGTGGTTTCTTGTTGAGAATCATTACACTCTCCAGTTTTTCAATTGATGAAGTTAAAAGCTGGTTGGCAACAGCTCGTGTAATACTAATTACCGGAATGCCTGCATCGCTCAGATTTTGATCATAACTTAACGGTACAGGTATATCTTTTTTAGAAGTGTTTAATCCATTAACCAACAAAACACCAATAGCTCCTTTATCTTTTGCAAGCGTAACCTTGGCTCTGTCTCCGGCGAAGGGAATAAACTCACTATTCATATTATCAGGTTCAGGATCTTCGCGAAGTAAGAGTACCCATTTACCATCAACTTCCAGATCGGCATAGTCGTTCCAGGTTAATGAATCGGTATTTAAATCGAATCCATACCCTGCAAAGCACACATATCCTTTTTTTTCTCCACTAACTGAAAAGGCAAGGGGCATAAAGTCGGTTTCTATATTTAATGAGTCTCCATTGATGATCAGGTAGTTTTCTCCTTCAAGAGTACATTCTGTAACGATGTCGAATGTTTGAAAAGTATTGTCGAAAAAGGGAGTTAAACCATATTCAGTTAATTGATTGCTGATGTATTGAGCAGCCAAAAAGCTCTCATCAGTACCCGGATACCGGCCTTTTAGACTATCGGATGCCAGATAACTAATGTGACTTAATATTTCGTTAGATGTTATTTGCGAATTTTTTGATGGTTGACAGGAAATGAAAATTGAGAGGGTTAAAGTCATTAAAAGAGAAACCATTAACTTATTTTTCATAGATGCAAGATTTGGGAAATGAATAGTAACTGCAATATAGTTAATTATTTGATTGCGTTGCGACACGGTCAGGATTAAGTTAGTGATGTAATGCAATCCTGATATTCAACAACAAAGCTACACTGTTACCAATGTAGCTTTCAAGCAGCAATCCATAAAATCCAACCAATTATGCTTAATTAAAAGGCCATGTGATTCATCACGTTTTCCTGAAGAATATTAGTCTTCAGATTCCAGAAATGAGCATCACCGTGTTCGAGTTTAAACACCTCTATGTAATCATTCACTGATTGACCTCCTAAATCTTCAAGAAACTGGTGATCTTTATGAGCTTTGTTAATAATGGCAGCATCAGAAATAAACTTAATGTTGCCTGAGATTCTTAGTTCGCGTCCTTCAGCTAAGTTTTTGGGATTGTTAAAAAAGCATACTTCTACTCTGGGATTAGCATGTATCTGACGATTCAGATCTTTTGGAGAAAGAACTTCGAAATAAAATCCCGAGTTGTCAGCAAACCAGAGCTTCATGATTCTTACATGAGGCCTGTCATTTTCAATAGTTGCCATGTAACAAATTGGATTGTCATTGGCAAATCTGATCATTTCATCCTTTTTCATTACAAATCCTCCCTTTAATTCAATTAAATCTTATGATGGAATTGCAGGAGTAAAGGTATATATGAATGCTGGCTTATGTCAATAAGATAAGGGCTTTACATTGTTGAAATAATTGTTAATGTGGATGAAATGAAATAGTGTAATAGAATACTTTATAGAATAACTTGTTTATGGAATGATCAGAATATTATCTTTTTACAACCGAAAATGGTTATAGTTTGTTGATTAGATAAGTGTTGTGTTTATACTGATTAGACTTTGATACGAATTATCATTAAATTGTATAAAAGTGTAAATAAAGTATTCGAAATATTCAAAAATGTCGCTAACATCTTATATTTTGCGACGATTTTTTAAAAAGTAAATAATATATTATGAGTGATCAGATCGAAAGGGCTTTCAAAGAGGAAGTTGAGTTGAAATATCAACTTTATAACAGTTTATTTCTGACTCTTCCCCTGGATGCCGTTCAGCAAACCGGCTTGCTTTTGCCTTTGTTGCAGGATGCTTGCCAGAAAGGTTTGGCAGAGGGTTTGTCACCCGCTACAATCATCAGGAATTTTTTTGCAGAACATAAACCCGGATTCACAGAAGAAGATCAGGTTAAGTTCTTGTTTAAAGTAATACAGTATGTTGAACGCCAGATTGTATTGATAGATGCTTTGGAAGAAGCAGCTTACAAGAAAATACACCGTATTGGTAAACACTGGGAAAGAATCCGGGATAAGGTTCAGCGTAAGAATTTAGAAGAACAGCTTAAGAAGGTGTTGGATTCGTTTGCCATTCGGGTGGTACTTACAGCGCATCCAACACAATTCTATCCCGGAAAGGTATTGGCTATTGCTACCGACCTGATGGAAGCAATTAAAAAAGGCGATGTTGCTTATGTTCGTGATTTATTACAGCAGTTAGGTAAAACCCCATTCTTCCGTAAGAAAAAACCAACCGCTTACGACGAGGCTCATGCTTTAATTTGGTATCTGAGTAACGTATTTTATCCTGCAATTGGCGAGATAATGGATAATATTTCCAAATCGTTGGCTGATCATGAGCAGATGGGTAATTTAATTGCGATGGGTTTCTGGCCGGGTGGCGACAGAGATGGTAATCCATTTGTAACCGTTGATACAACCATTAAAGTGGCCAAGCGACTTAGAGCTGCTGTTACCGGTTGCTACTACGAAGATTTTAAACAACTGAAACGTCGTTTAAGCTTTCCGGGAGTATATGAACTGATGAATGAGCTGGATGTCATGTTCACTGACGAGTTATCCAACTCAAGTGGTGAAAAAAACATTAAACTTGATTATTTAAAATCGAAACTTGATGAGATTGAATCGATTCTGGTAGAGCAGCATCAAGGTTTGTTTCTTGATCAGTTTCAATCGTTCAGAAGAAAGATCAATGTCTTTGGATTTTATTTTGCCAGTATCGATGTTCGTCAGGATAGCCGAATTATTCATAAGGCATTTGACGCATTGGTTGAAAAAAATCCGGGCTTACTTCCTGATGGATTTGATGAGATGGATGCACAGCAAAAATTGGATGTATTGCTATCGCTGAATGCAGACGTTGAAATGGAAGGCGTGGAAGATGATGTGGTACAGGATACCTTAAGATCGTTTGGCGTAATGAAAACTATACAGGAGCAAAACGGCGAAATGGGTGCTCACCGTTACATTATCAGTAACTGTCGCGGACCCTTGGATATGGCCCGTGTTCTGGCAATGGCAAAAATGTGTGGTTGGAAGAGTGATGAGGTATCTGCTGATATTGTTCCATTGTTTGAAACGATTGATGACCTTGAAGGTGCAGGTACTTCAATGACTACCATTTATAATCATCCGGTTTATAAAGCACATCTTGAACGAAGAAAGAAACTTCAGACTGTAATGCTAGGTTTCTCCGATGGTACGAAGGACGGAGGTTATCTAACTGCTAACTGGTCGATTTATCGTGCGAAAGAAGATATTACAGAAGTTTCTCGTAATGCCGATGTTCAGGTAATGTTCTTCGATGGTCGTGGAGGACCTCCGGCACGTGGTGGAGGTAACTCACATTTGTTCTATTCCGCTATGGGTAAAAAGGTAGAGAATAAACAAATTCAGATGACTGTTCAGGGCCAGACTATCAGCTCTCATTACGGTATTAAGCAGGCGGCTATTAATAACCTGAGTCACCTGTTGTCGGCCGGAATGGAGAATAACCTGTTCAATCATAAAGAGGCTGAGCTGGATGATCAGCAACGAGCATTGTTTGAGCAACTGTCATCAACCAGTTTTAATAAATATCAGTCGTTAAAAGAAAACGATTTATTTATGCCATTCCTCGAAGAACGTAGTACGTTAAAATATTATGGTTTGGCAAATATCGGGAGTCGTCCTTCAAAAAGAGGTAAGGATTCGAAATTGAATTTTGACGATTTACGAGCAATTCCGTTTGTTGGTGCCTGGAGTCAATTGAAACTAAATGTTCCTGGATTCTATGGATTAGGTACTGCATTAAAGGAACAATTAGATGCCGGTAACTGGGATGCATGTGTTGGTTTGTATAATTCATCTGTATTTTTTAAAGCTTTGGTGGCTAATAGCATGCAGAGTATGAGTAAAACCAATTTTTCATTAACTCAATACATGTCGGAAGATCCTAAATTTGGTGGTTTCTGGAAACTTATTTATGATGAGTTTAAGTTAACAAAGGAGCTGGTTCTTAAAATTTCAGGTTATAATGAATTGTTGGAAGACAGTGCCCGTAGCCGAATGAGTATCAGTTTACGCGAACGTATTGTGTTACCTTTGTTGACGATACAGCAACATGCATTGATACAGGTTGATGAAAAGGCTCAGGAAGGAAATAATGAGATTAAGGAAAAGTACGAAAAAATGGTAATCCGCTCATTATTTGGTAATATAAACGCCAGCCGTAACTCTGTTTGATAATATATTTTAGTCTTTTGTGCATCCTGATTGTTGAGTTTCTCTAATAAACTTAAAATACTTAAGGATGCACAAAAGACTTTTTTCTCTCCTGTTTTATTCCATCAGACATTAAAAAGGTTTGTTCTTTGTTATTATTGGTGATCTTTTTATTTGAAATAAGATCTGATAAGGTTACTAACTTTATTAACGTTTCAATAAATATCTTTTTTTGAACGTATAACTTTATCAACTAAATCATACAGAATTAATCATAGATGATTAATGTTAATGTTCAGTTGAATCTTACTTTCGTTCTTTGTATTTTATAACAGCGATGTATTAAAACACGATTGAATTAATTGGCTACATTTTGAACCCCAAACCTAAAAGAAATAGTAGATGAAAGCTGTAACCTATTCAAAATATGGAGGCCCAGAGCAACTAACATTGAAAGAGGTAATGCTACCTACTCCCAAAGAGGATGAAGTGATGATTAGAGTAAAGTCAGCTTCCATCAATTCGAGAGATTGGGATATGTTAACCGGCCGGCCTAAAATTTACCGTTTGTTATTCGGTTTTCCTAAACCAAAATACCCGATTATAGGAACAGACATTGCAGGTATAGTTGAAGGTGTTGGTGAGAATGTCACAGAATTTAAAACAGGTGAGAAGGTTTATGGTGCCAATCCCGATGGAGGTTATGGTGCATTTGCCGAATTTATTACGTTACCACAAAATAAAGTTATTCACATTCCGGCTAATATGTCAATGAATGAGGCAGCAGCTATCCCTGAAGCGGGTTTGTTAGCCTATCAGGCTTTAAATTACAATGGAGCCATTCGGCCCGGGCAAAGTGTATTGATTAATGGAGCTGGGGGTGGAGCAGGCACATATGCCATTCAAATGGCTAAGGCAATGGGAGCCTTGGTAACTGCGGTTGATTCTGGAGAAAAGAGTCAGGCCATGATTGATTTAGGAGCTGATCAGGTTTTAGATTTCAAACAAACCAATTTTGCATCTGGGAATGATAAGTATGATTTGATTATTGATTTTGTTGCAACACGTTCATTTTTTAACGTGCGTAAGAAATTAAATGCCAAAGGAGCTTATGTTGCTGTAGGAGGAAAAGTTGGAAAGATAATCTCTTTGTCATTGTTGAGTTTATTATTGCCTAAGTCTAAAGCTAAAAAGGTGAGTATACTGGCATATGTAATGAATAAAAGTCAGCTTGCTGAAATTAATGAAATGTATTTGCAGGGACAGATCAAACCAAGGATTGATAAGGTGTTTTCATTAAGTGATACAGCCAATGCAATGAAGTATTTTTCAGAGGGTACATTTATTGGGAAAATTGTTATTAAAATATAATCGGGAATACTCACTGAAAATTGACACAATATTTATCTATATTGCGTTTTATTATTCACAGAATTATTTATGAAAGCTACCAAAACCTCCCCTTTCGTTATTGTTGCTGCTGTCTTCATTATTATAGCCGGAATAATGGCTGCAAAATCGGTTGTTTTACCCTTCATATTAGCAGTTTTTATTAGTGTTATTTGCATGCAACCAATTAGTTGGCTCGAAAAAAGAAAAGTGCCATTTGGTCTGGCTATTTTTATTGTTTTACTGGCCGTTGCACTTATTATGACACTTTTAGGAGGTATAATCGGAAGGTCGTTGAATAATTTTATGAAGGATGTTCCCAAGTATGAAGAGAATCTGAGAGATATTTTTACAGCCTTTATTGATAGTCTGAATGCTATTGGTGCCGATATTGACTCAACACAATTAATAGATTTAATTGATCCTGGTAAGTTAATTAGCTTTACCACAGGTGCTGTTGGTGAGATCGGTCGCATCATGTCCGATTCTTTTATCATCATGCTTATCACCATCTTCATCTTAATTGAAGCCAAATCATTCATTAATAAAGCTACTGTAGTACAACGGCATTATGGAACATCACTCAATCATTTAAATGAGATTGGTAACAGTATTCGCCATTATCTATCTATTAAAACCATTATTAGTATTTTAACAGGTTTATTTATATGGTTTTGGTTGTGGTTATTTGGGGTTGATTATGCCATATTATGGGGAGTGATAGCATTCTTGCTAAACTACATACCAAGCATTGGTTCTATTATTGCAGCTGTACCAACCATTCTTTTAGCATTGGTGCAATTGGGAATAGGAGGGATGATCTGGACTGGTGTTGGCTACTTATTGGTGAATACTCTAATGGGAAATGTGGTTGAACCAAGAGTTATGGGTAAAGGTTTGGGATTATCAACATTGGTTGTTTTTATGTCATTGATTATTTGGGGTTTTGTATTTGGTCCGGTAGGGATGTTTCTATCTGTACCATTGACAATTACCCTTAAGATATTTTTGGAGCAAAGCGAAAATACCCGATGGTTGTCAATACTTATTGGTTCGGGTCAGGATTCAAAACGACTGCTCCAGCAAGATAGAGATTTGTAGCTGATTGATTATAGATTACAATCTTGTTTGGTCAGATGTAATTCTTTAATGCTGAATCCCTGTTGTTCAGCCTTTGTAATCAGGTTATTGTAAATTTTATCGTCTATTCTAGGAGTTCGTGAAAGTATCCAAAGATATTTTCTTGATGGATCACCAACTAAAGCAAACTGGTAATTCTCATCTAAATCAATAATGTAATAGTCACCATAAAAAGGACCAAAAAAACTTACTTTAATTTGACCCGGAAATTGTGCATCGGGCACTTTTGCTTTTCCTATTGCTGTTTCACTCTTTGATTGATCTTCGGTATTAATGCCTTTGTTGATAACCTTTATGGTACCATCCTCATTTAGGGTGTAATTGGCTGTAACACATTTTAATCCCTTTTCAAATCGATTGGGTAATCGGGCAATTTCATACCATGTTCCTTGGTATTTGTTTAAATCAACATCCTTAACCGTTGGTAGATCTTCTTTTGAAGAACAGGCAGACACCATAATAAGCACTAGTAAAAGAAAGGCATTTGATTTCATATATCTTCATTTTGATATTAAACATCAAAAAGCAAAGGTTGTTTTGCATTTCTAATAATTCAGACTTAATAATCTACCATACATCCACATATATGTGGCTTTGTACAGAAAAATGCATCATTTAACATTAAGTGTATTTTAAATAAATCTAAACTTAGTAGTTTTGTCGATTGTTTTGACTGTGGTTGGTAATGAAATTACAACCCGAACTGTAAGATAATTAGATGAAAAAGAAGATATCATTTCTAAATAAAACCATTGAACGCAACGAATACCTTGTATTGCTTTATCGATTTCTGTATTTAATGCTGATCTATTCTGGTTTCCGGATTATTTTTTGGTTGATGAATACTGATTATTTTCCTGCGGTTTCATTTTCTGGTTTTATTGAGATTATGAAAGGGGGAGTGGTATTTGATCTCGCTGCTTTGCTTTATTTAAATGGTATTTATGTCATTCTTTACCTTTTACCTTTACCATTCAAATTTGGTAAAGTCTATCAGGTATTTCTAAAGTGGTTATTTATGCTGGTTAATAGCATTGGTATTGCTCTTAATAGTGTGGATATCATCTATTACCGGTTTATACTTAAACGTACAACTTATAATGTTTTTGATATTATTAAAAACGAGGATAATCTTGGTCGTTTATGGGTTCAGTTTTTTATTGATTACTGGTATGTGGCAGTTTTGTTTGGATTAACTATATGGCTATTATCAAAGTTGTATTCAAGAGTCAAACCAAGACCAGTTTTATTCAGAAGAAAATGGCTTGTTTACCCTACGGCAGTAGTTGCACTTGTTTTATTCACAGGATTTAGTGTTGTGGCAATCAGAGGTGGTTATCGTCATTCAACCCGCCCAATGACAATGAATAATGCTGGAAAGTACGTTGAAAGTGCAGAGCAGATGAATCTGGTTTTGAATACTCCGTTTTGTGTGATCAGAACATGGGGGAAAAAGGGTATTGAGCGTCGCAATTATTTTGATCAGGAAAAATTATTATCTCTTTACAATCCTGAAATTAAATTTAATGTTGATTCTCAAAAAGAAGATAAAAAGAATATTGTGATTATCATTCTTGAGAGTTATAATCGCGAATATGTGGGGGCGTTGAATAAAAACCTGGATAATGGAAATTATAAAGGTTATACCCCTTTTCTAGATTCTCTCATTCAGCAATCATATTGCATAGAACATGCTTATGCCAACGGGTTTAAGTCAATTGATGCTTTACCATCTATCATTGCATCGGTTCCATCGTTAGAACTACCTTACATAGTTTCAGAATATTCAACCAACAGTATCAATGGTCTTCCAACTTTATTAAAAAAAGATGGATATACCAGTGCATTTTTTCATGGTGCCGCCAATGGTTCGATGGGATTTGACGCCTTTGCAAAAATGGCTGGTTTCGACAAGTATGTTGGTAAAACAGAATATGGTAATGATGATGGTTACGATGGAATGTGGGGCATTTGGGATGAACCATTTTTTCAGTTTTTTGCCAATGAAATGGACAAAATGCAAGAACCGTTTTTTACTACATTATTCTCTTTATCATCGCATCATCCCTTTAAATTGCCCGAACAATATGAAGGAGCTTTCCCCAAGGGAGAATTACCGGTTCATCAGTGTGTAGGTTATACAGATATGGCTCTGCGTAAATTCTTTGATAAGGCCAAAACGATGGATTGGTATACAAATACTTTATTTGTTATCACCGCTGATCATAGTTCTGCATCTGCTTTTGAATCATCCAAAAACAATGTTGATTGTTATTCTATCCCTATGTTATTTTATGCTCCTGGCGATAGTTTGTTAAAAGGCTTGGATAAAAACGTAGCGCAGCAAATAGATATTTTACCTTCTGTTCTGGGCTATATTCATTTCGATAAGCCATTTGTTTCATTCGGAAATAACATATTTGATGCAAGTGACGATCGTTTCGTTATCGGTTATCGTTCGGGTAATTATCAGTATTTGAAGAACGATACAATTCTTCAATTTGATGGTAATCAGCTTAAAGCAGTTTATGATATTTCAAAAGATCGGATGATGACTAAGAATATTGTCGATGAGGTTCAGGTAACTGGTATTGTGAATGAGTGTAAAGGCTTTCTTCAACAATACAGTAATCGCATGATTGATGATGGTTTTAGTTTAAAGGAGTAGGAAAGATCGGAAGGGAAAAGTAGAATATGGATCCTTCTCCTGAATTACTTTCTACCCAGATTCGACCATTCAGAATATCTGAAATTCGTTTCGAAATAGCTAACCCAAGTCCGGCACCATCATTAATACTTGATTTCTGATCGACTTGCCAGAATGGTTCAAAAATGAATTTAGTGTCATTTAAATTTATTCCCACACCGGTATCTGACACATAAAATATTATTTGATGGTCTTCTCTTTTACATCCAATTTTGATAATACCAGAAGGTGTATATTTAATTGCATTGGAAAGAAGGTTATTTAAAACCTGGCGAATCATCAGCTCATCACTATCAAAAACAATATCTGGTTTGAGTTCATGAGCTTCGTTGATTATGGTAATGTTATTGCTCGAAGCATAGGAAAACAATTCATATATCTCTGTTACAACAGAAACAGCAGAAACAGCTTCTTTTTTGGGTTTCGTCATGCCGGAATCCAATTTAGAAACTTCTATCAGGTTGTTTAAAATTGACAGTAATTGTTGACTGTTTCTTACAATGATATTGGAATAGGTGTTTAATAAAGATTCTCCCAAATCTTCCACTTCCAGCAATTGTGCAAATCCCATGATACTATTCATCGGTGTTCTGATTTCGTGACTAATATTAGCCAGAAATGATTTAGTCAGTCGTTCACTCTCTGACGCCTTATCAAGAGCTACCTCAAGTTGTTGATTAATTTGTTTTAATTGCTGTTGCTCTATCTTTAAATCCCGGTTAGCTTTATTTAAATGTGTAATTACTTCAGCTAACTGACTTTGCATGTTTTCAAAGCTCTGTGCCAAATGCCCAATTTCATCTTGTCGGTTAACCAAATCTTTGTCTATCGTGACATTTAAATGATTTTGCCAGAGTTTATTAGAGAGGTTGGTAAGCCTGATAATAGGGTTTGTGATTCGATTAGATACAATTGAGATAATTCCCAAAGTGAGCAATAGCATGATTATACTAAGCCAAACTGTATTTGAACGTATTACGTTTAAAACTGATAGAAGATCATCTTGAGGAATTAAGAGTACAACACGGTATTTCGTTTCGCCAACACTCATTGAAGCTATTTCGTAATTTGTGCGGTTCATTTTCAGATGCTGAACAAATGATGGGCCTTTGCTTTGAAGGATACTGTCGACGGTTTCTGTTTCAATAAAACTTGCTAAAGGTTGGTTAATTTCTTCCGTTTTCTCTGACATTATTATCTTACCCTTATTATCAATCAGCCATAAAATGGCACTGTCAGAGGATTTGTGACTTTTAAAATGATGAACCAGTAAGGTAGGGTCAATACCAACCCCGGCAACTCCAATTGGATCATTCACATCTCCCATTAAAACATTAACAAATAAAATCGTCTCTCCTAATTCGTTATTATAATCAAAATTTAAAGCACTTTTTTGTTTGCTTTTAATGGACTCAAAAAACCAAGAATCATCAGGGTCATCTTCATAAACAACATCTAACAAATGGTAGTTTTCTCTCCAGTATTCGTGGGTTTTTCTACTAACCGCAAATACAGTTGGATATCCAAATTGTTTGTTTAGTTTATCGAGTCTTTCAAGAGCCAGTTTCTTTAGATTCTCATCCTCATGGTTCATTTCAAACCATTCCAGTAAAATAGGATCATCAGCCAAAATCTCTGAAGTTTCAATGGCTCTTTCAAGTAGTGCTTCGAGTGAGCTTTGATAAGCACGGAGAGTTGTGGTTAGCTGTTTTTCATACGCATCTTTCATTAAAGCCCGACTTACCGAATAATAGTGAATCCAACCCAAAACAATGATTGTTAAGAGTACCAGAGTACCTATAACAATTGCAAGATTTGTTCGTATTTTTTTTTGCCTAAGTAGATTCATTTCAGAATTTTTTCCCCCTCGAATTTACATTCACTAAATTCAATATTTAAAACGTTTTATGAAAGTAAATGTTGGTATAGTTTTATAAAATATCAAAATATTCACAATGCATTGACAAGATATTAGTCAGATTAATATTTTGATTCTAAAAGGGCTTAGTACTAATCTTTTTCTTCTTCCAGATGTGACTTGGTTATTGATATTTAATTATGAGTGAAACTGAATACTAACACAGTTAGGTTATTTCAACCACAAATCGGGTTGAACACCAATAAAAGTCGAAAATTTCATAAGTTGTTATCTGATTAATATATAGTTTGTTGTATTTGGGTGGTGTGACTCTTTATCAGTATGAATGTGATTTTTTCTCAAAAGTTTTATGGAATTTAAAAGATGCCTGCATCCTTTCTGTAAACAATAAAGAATCTAATCTAAAACCAAATGCATATGCAACTAATCCAAATCAAACGTATTGCAGTAATCTTTCTTTATTTGATAATATCCATAACTATTATTTACGCTCAAAAGGAGAATATATTGGTTACCGGAACAATGACTGATAGCAGTGGAGAAGCCATCCCTGGTTTATCAGTTACTATTGATGGTACAACAGAAGGAACGATAACGGATGTAGAAGGAAATTATCAGATTAAAGCTCCCCTGGGCTCAACGCTTGTTTTCAGTTTTATTGGTATGAAAACAAAGAAGGCCATTGTTACACGAACAGGCTTGAATCCTGTTGGAAGCAGAATGATTATACCCTTTAACCACATAAAAGAAGATACCCGATTTGTACGGGAAGAAGAAAGGAAGGCATTGAGTGATTCGGCAAAGGTTGCTGACAGATATAAATACTATCGCGAATATCTGTCAGATTCAGCAATTGTTGAAAGTTATGACCGGATTAACACGACTGCTTTAGAAATTAATTCAAACCGTATTGAACGCCAGATTAGGCGATACAGTAACCTGTATGGTGAAAGAAATTATCGATTGGGAAAAATAGTTGTGAAATCAAATTTTGCATTTGACAGGGTTGCCCGCTTACCAGAACTTCAGACAAAATATGCACAAGGAAGACCATTGAATGGTTTGCTAACTTATCAAGGTCCTTCAACAGGTGAGATGTTCTCATGGGGACCTCCACTGGTAAATCTTGAATATGATGGGATTGCCACTCCAGATGATGTCAGGGGTTCGTTGGTTGCTAAAGGCGATGGTAATGGAGAGTCAGCAATAGTATCTGATCCAACCAATATTTTCAAAACTGGTTTTACTAATTCGTATGATATTGCATCCTACCATACATTAGGATCTGTATATATTGATGTTGGTTACCGATACCTACTAAGTTCAGGAGTACTGCCGGGTGAGGATATCCAAAGTCATCGTTTTAATGCAAAGCTGGATTGGAACGATCGGATAAAAGCTAATGTAATTTATCACACTTCAAAAGATAATTTCCGTGATGGTATTATGAAATCACGAATTCTTTCAACAACTTATCTTACTCCGGTTTCGTTTGATAATAGTTTTGGTTTGTCAGCCAAGGATGCACAAAGAGACCAGTCAGTAATTTATCATCCGGATGGTTCAATACGGAGTGCGTCTCCTACACATCTTGATAACCCTTATTTGTTTGTACAGAAAGGTGTCGACAGAAATGAACATCAGTCATTGTTGTATAATGTCGATTTTGAGGAAAACTGGTCAATGGGACGAATAAAAGCAGATTTTTCCGGTCAATATTCTGAAAATCAACGAGAGTTAAAATTTCCAGAAGGAACTGTAGGAAATTTAGGTGGAATTAATAGTAATCGGAATGATAAAGCTGTTAATTATTTTGCTGGTGCATTTGTAGAGAATTATTTATTTGGATATCAGTTTCGATTCAATATTCCCATAAGAGCCGAGTTTTATAATTATAATAGAGAACTTGCCGTAAACAATTCTGAATTTGTGAATAATAAACAGGTAAGGAACATCTTTACAGCAAATCCAACATTGCAATACTCACGGAACTATGATGATATTTTAGTGGCAAAAGCGGGTCTTAATATTTACGCTTCTTCAACAAGTGACAAAGTATATTACAGGCCTAATTTTGACGTATCATTTTCTCCTTTCATTTGGTTTGATCGTACTTTTTATTGGAAAACACAAAATGTTTTTCAAAGTTTTAAACTGAAGCTTGATTATGTAAGCCAGGTGAACGAGTATATCCTTGATTACCGCGCTGGTTTGAATAATTCACTTGCATATAATGTAGCTGACTTTAATCGTTATTTCGAAGACCAGGAAATCAATGTTCACACTTCAATTCAACCCGAGATTGTTTCGAAGCTTGATTTTAGTATTACATCAAGCTTTATAAATGGAGCACTTCAGTCAACTACCTCTTTTTATTGGAATCGTCGTCGCAACTGTATTTTTCCTGTTTTAAATAATGATGAATTGGTTTTTGAAAATTTAGGGGATATTAAGGTTAATGGCTGGGAAGAAACCTTATCTGCCCGCATATTGGATAATTCTTTTAAATGGGATGTGAGTTTAACGATGTCACAGATCAAATCAAAAGTATCAAAAAGTAAATACGAGGCACCAGTTACACTGGCTGGTTTTGCTGATGTGCATACGGCTTTTGTGAAAGATCATAGTCCGGGTGTAATAATGGGCAATAGCTGGCTTAGAAATACGGAAGGAAAGAAAGTGATAGGGGCTGATGGATTTCCATTGGTTGATTTTTCTCCTTCGGTACTTGGTGATCCCAATCCAGATTTTTTCACTGGGCTGTCCAATGAGTTTTCTGTTAATGGAATGGAATTTGGCTTTACTCTGGATGCTGTTATTGGGGGTGATGTATGGAACGGAACACAGGCTACCCTGGATTATTACGGTGTATCACAAAAAACGGCAGATGAGCGGGAGATTAGGAACTACATTTTTGATGGAGTTAATCAGAATGGAGAGGTAAATAATAAACTGGTTTCGTTTGCTCCCGATGATGGATCAGTTGCAGATAACCGATGGGTAAGATATGGTGTTACTGGCGTTGCTGAAGATTACATTCAGGATGGTTCACGACTGGTATTGAAGGAATTGTATTTTACTTACAACTTCAATGTTAACACTGTTAAACGTTGGGGATTGGAAAATCTTTCAATAACAGCTATTGCCAATAACCTGGTTACTTTATCCCGTTACAAGGGTAATCTGGCTTCCAACACCTTATGGGGACATAGCAATACCATGGGGCTCGATTATTTCAACAGTCCGCAGATAAGACGCTATGGATTAACGCTACAAGTTACATTTTAACAACTTACCTAAACCTGAATAATATGAAAGCATATAAATATCTGACTCTTATAATACTATTGCCGCTTCTTACTGGATTATTTTCGTTTACCGGAATTGATGAATTGTTTATTGGTTTTTTGAAGAAGCGTCTGGTAGAATTTAATCTGTACTATCCTGTTGAGAAGGCATATCTGCATACTGATAAAACATTTTATAAGCCGGGCGATGATATCTGGATTTCCGGTTATTTGGTCGATGGGATTACATACGAGGCATCAGAAATCAGTACAGTTCTTTATATCGAGCTAATCGACCCTAAAGGTTCTGTTTCGCAACGTAAGAAGTTTATGGTAAAAAATGGCCAAAGCAAGGCTCATTTATTTCTGCCTGAAAATGCCCCGGGTGGACTCTATCATTTGAAAGCTTATACTCGTTGGATGCAGAATTTTGGAGAGAAGTTGGTTTTTGAAAAGAAGTTACAGGTTCAGAACATCATCAAGCCTAATCTATTATCGGTTCTTGATTTTGAAAAAGAAGCGTATGGAGCCGGAGACACTGTATCTGCCAGTATCAATATTCGTGATTTACAAAATCAACCTGTTGCAAACAGGCAATTGAGTTTTTCTGTAATGCTTAAAGGAGCAGAGTTTAAAAAGGATATTGCCTTAACTAATGATGAAGGGAATGCGAGCATTCAGTTTATTCTTCCGGATAAGCTAAATTCATCAGATGGAGTTTTAAATGTTGTTTTTAGTTATAAAGGTCGTAACGAATCAATATCTCGATCAATACCGATTGTATTAAATGTAATTGATTTACAATTTTTTCCTGAGGGAGGAGATGCTGTTGAAATGTTACCATGTCATATGGCTTTTAAGGCCCTGAATGAGTTTGGGAAACCAGCCGATGTTGAAGGTGAGATTAGAGATAGTAAAGACAAATTGATTAAAACATTCGCAAGTTTTCATCAGGGTATGGGTGCATTTGATTTTGTTCCTGATTCAAATGAAACTTACAGAGCTATTGTTTTAAAACCTGCTGGCATACGAAAGTCGTTTTATCTTCCAAAACCAGATGCTGAAGGCTTTGTGCTTCATCTGAATAGAAGAGAAGGCGATGAATATAAATTTTCGATTTACTCTAATGTAGAGGAAAAAGTACACATAGTTGTACAAGCCAGAGGTGAAATTTTGTACACCCAAAGCAGAATGCTTAAAAAAGGTAAGATCACCGAAAACATCAGGCTTGATAAGAAACAGCTTTCAGGTGTGGCACAAATAACTGTTTTTGATGATTTTGAAAGACCTTTGGCAGAGCGACTCTTTTATGTATTTCCTGAAAACAAACTCAGTATTGATATAACTACTGATAAAACAACGTATGCCCCGCGTGATAGAGTTAAGATGTCGATGAAAGTAAGGGATCAAATGGGTGAACCTGTATCAGGTAATTTCTCTCTGGCTGTTGTGGATGATAAAATTGTGACTTTTGCTGATGACAAACAGGATAATATCTTGTCGTATTTATTGTTGTCGTCCGAAGTGAAAGGAGAGATTTATGAGCCGTCTTTTTACTTTAATCCTGAAAAAGAAAAGGCAGCTGAAGCGATGGATTATTTACTGCTTACACAAGGCTGGAGAAGGTTTGTGTGGAAGGATGTCCTGGAGCTGGAAAAGAAAAGCCTAACTGAAGCTGAACGATATGATCGGGTATCAGGCAGAATCGTAAACTCATACGGTAAGGGTGTTAAGTCACGGGTAATAGTGATTGATAATGAGAACAGGAAATACTCAAAAATCATAACCAACGAAGGGGGACGATTCTCAGTATCAGGTCTTGATAATTATAATTATCTGCAGATTTTTGCAAAATCCTTAGATAGAAAGAATAAATACGTTAATATAAACATTAGTCAGTCAGTTAATAATGTAGTAAATCGTTCTGTGGTTTCTCCAACCATCTTTGGAACTGCACAAGTTAATGCATTGATTTCAGAAACCCGGAATGTTAATAACTCCATGAAGATGGAAGAGGAGTTCATTGAAGACTCAGAGGTTATTGTTTCAGCATCTGAACAGAAACGTGTTTCAGCGGCTTGGTCGATGGAGGAAGATGCTGTCGCTCTGGATGAAGTGGTGACTATTGGCTATGGTACTCAACGGTCTTCAAGTGTAACAGGAGCTGTTACATGTATCAGGGCCGAAGATTTAAACAGAGTAAGTTCAGATGTAAATTATGCCTTGCAAGGGCAAGTTGCCGGGGTACAGGTCATTAATGGATCAGGTGCTCCCGGGGCTAATTCATCCATAATGATCAGAGGTGTGTCTTCTGTATCAGCAAATAATGCTCCTCTGTATGTGGTTGATGGAATTCCTGTAACTGATGTGAATAATATTAATTCCAATGAAATAGATAAAATCGAAGTCTTAAAAAGTGCTTCTGCATCTGCTATTTATGGTTGCAGGGGGGCAAATGGAGTTATTTTTATAAATACCAAAAAAGGTAATTACGGTCATTATTACAGGCAACGTAAATATTCACGAAAAATGGCTCAGAACTTTGTATCAGGTGGCTATCATTTTGAAAAAGTGAAAGAATTTTATGTTCCTCGTTATGGTAATAAAGAATCAAAGGGATTTGACAAGCGCGAGACGGTTTATTGGAATCCGTCGATAACAACTGATGAGAATGGGAATGCTGAAGTTGAGTTTGTGAATACTGATGAAGTTACCACTTTCAGAGCCACCGTGGAAGGAATTGGTAATAATGGATTGATTGGGCGAACAGAAGGTTTTTATTCCGTTCAAAAGCCTCTGCAAATGGAAGCAAAAGTACCTCCATATGTAACGTTTGAGGATGAAGTAGAAGTGGCTGTTTTGATAACCAATAATACAGAAAACAGTATTGAAGGGGAATTAAAAGTTGATTATCCACAATCATGGAATATAAAGGATCAGCCAGTATCTATTGTGGAAGTTGATTCAGAGTCTTTTAAAGAAGTGATTTTGAAGTTTAATGTAGGCTCCAAAACGGGTAAAGATAGTTTGAGCTTCAGCTTTGGTAATGAGCAATATCAAACAGAACTAGTGGCAGAGACCAACATTGTAAGCAAAGGTTTTCCTGCTGAGATGTCTTACTCATCCAGAGCCATCCAAACAGAATTCAGTTTTGATTTATCCTCAGCTGTAAATAAGAGTGAACATATGAGCATTTCGGTTTATAATAATGTTTTAGCCGAAGTGATGGATGGAATTGAGTCGGTGATCCGTCAGCCACATGGATGTTTTGAACAGGCCAGTGCTTCCACCTATCCGAATGTGCTCATTTTGAAATATCTTGAAGAAACAACTAATGTTGATGCGGAACTGAGAGCTAAAACCATAAAATTCATTGATGAAGGTTATAAAAAACTAGCTGGTTATGAAACAAAGGAGAACGGTTTTGAGTGGTTTGGAAAAACACCTCCACACGAAGGGTTAACAGCTTTTGGGTTGATGGAATTCTACGATATGAAGCAGGTATACAATGGTGTGGATGATACAATGTTGAAACGAACCATTGTATGGCTGTTAAGTAGAAAAAATGGTAAAGGTGGTTTTGATACTAATAAGGGAAAATATGGTTTTTCAGGTGCTTCTGATGAGGTAAGCAATGCATATATGGTTTATGCTTTTTCTGAGGTAGGTCTTCCGATTAAGGATTATGAAGCTGAGTTTACCACGGCTTTTGAAGAGGCTATGAGAAGCAAAGATGCATACCGTATGGCCTTGATGGCAAATGCTTGTCTGAATAGAAAAGATCAGGCAAAAGCTACACAACTCATAGATTATATCATCAAGAAGCTTCAAAAAGGAAGAGTAGAAGATTTAAAATCCAATCATTCGATAGTTCGATCCTGGGGTAAATCACTTCAGGTTGAAACGGCAGCTCTTTCGGCTATGGCATTGATGAAAAACGGTGATGAGTATTTTACGGAGTTACTTACGTTAATGGACTATATTTTGGGTGCACGTAGTTTTGGAGGTTTTGGATCCACACAGGCAACGGTGCTTTCCTTGAAAGCCATTACGCAATATGCAGGCATTGTAAATAAGATGCCTGAGAACGGATCATTAGTGCTTAAGATAAATAATAAGGAGATGCTGACACGCAAAATTAGTGCTGAGGATAAATTAATTATTCTGGATAGTCTTGAACAGTATCTGTCATCAGGAGTGCAAACATTTAATCTGGAGTTTAAAGGAGTCAGGAATCCACTTTCGTTTACGGCTAATGCCCAATGGATGCAAACAGTTCCTGTTTCATCAGAGAAATGTAAGGTTCAGTTGAAAACTAACCTGATGAAATCGGAATGTGAGATAAATGATCTGGTTCGTTTATCGGTTCAGCTGAAGAACAAAACCAGATCGGGCTTACCCATGACAATCACTATGGTGGGTATTCCATCAGGATTATCAGTTCAGCCCTGGCAACTGAAAAAAATGCAGGAAGAGAATGTATTTGATTATTACGAAATACATCAGAATTACCTTGTTTTGTATTATCGCGAAATGCCTTCGTCTGTTGTTAAAACAATTAATCTTGATTTAAAAGCCGAGGTGGCTGGTACGTATACCGCTCCGGCAAGTTGTGCCTATTTGTATTACACCAAAGAACACAAAGACTGGCAAAAGGGTGAAGAAATTAAAATAACCAATCCGTAATTTTAAGTTTGATCCGCGAAGATTTGTTTTACAGACTTCGCGGATTTTTTTTCTTTCGAATGAGACCTGTTCACTAATTTACTCATGTTATTCTTTTCACAATTAAATTTGTATTTTCGGGGCGTTTTGGTGGATTTTCTCTTTCAGAGAATGCCTTAATATGGGAATCCGGTGCTTCAATCAAGAATAATCCGGAGCTGTACCCGCAGCCGTAAGTCCGTTAAATGTTATTGAAAACCATTGCCACTGTTTTGCTCTGCACAACGGGAAGGCTTCAGTAACAGGATAAGCCGGAAGACCTGCCATTACTTAAAGCTTTCGGGAATAAAAGCAAAATGAACCATCTGTGACTTCATTTTCTTTTTTCATTAATAAGTGTATTAATGGAAGTAAGCTTGAATTAATAATTATCAAAACTTTAAAGCTAAAAATGAAAGGGTTTATTGTTGCAGGTACTAATAGCGGATGTGGAAAAACGACTGTTTCAATTGGATTAATGTCGTTGCTTAAAGCCAAGGGTTATCAGGTAGCCCCATTTAAAACCGGGCCCGATTACATCGATCCTTTATTTCATCAGAAAATACTCGAAACGCCTTCTTATAATCTGGATACCTATTTACTTCCTGATAATGCTGTTAGTCATTTGTTTCAGAAACATTCTGAAGGTAAGGATATAGCTGTGGTTGAAGGTGTAATGGGTATGTATGATGGTTTGGGTGTTGATTTGAAAGGTAGTACATATGAACTGAGTCAACGACTGAATTTACCGGTTGTTTTGGTTGTTAGTTGTAAAGGATTGTACCAGTCTGTTGGTGCAATTGTAAGTGGTTTTAAAAATTACAGGATTCATTCAAATGTTAAGGGAGTGATTTTAAATCATTGCTCTAGTAAAGAATACTATTCTTTTCTGAAAGGAATAATTGAGGAGGAGTGTGGTGTAAAATGTGTGGGATATGTTCCTTCCAATAAAGATTTTTCGCTGGAGAGTCGTCATTTGGGATTGGTTCAAGCCGAAGAAGTTGAGGATTTACAAAGTAAAGTGCAACAATTAACAGATGTTCTGGAAACTACCATTGATTTAGAAGCCTTATCAGCTATTTCAGAGTTTGAATTCAACAAAAATGTTCACTTTTCAGTGCCCAAAATTGATCTCTCTGATTTACATCTGGGTGTGGCATACGACAAAGCTTTTCGCTTTTATTATCAGGATAACCTGGAATTGTTAAAAGAGTTGGGAGCAAAGCTATACTTTTTCAGTCCTCTGTATGATGAATCATTACCGTTTGAGTGTAATGCTTTATATATAGGTGGAGGATATCCTGAAGTTTTTGCACAACAGCTGTCTGACAATAATAAGCTAATGCGCCTGATTAAGGATAAGGTTGAAGAGGGCTTGCCTGTTTATGCCGAGTGTGGTGGACTTATGTATCTAACTGAAAAGATCATAGCATTAGATGGTTCTGAAAATGAAATGGTGGGTATTTTTAATACATCGGTTCAAATGACAAAACGCTTACAACGATTTGGTTACGCAGATTTAAAATATGAAGGTAGTACAACTCGATGTCACGAATTTCATCACTCAGATTTAATTGAAAATATAAAGGAAGCTAATTATCTGAAAGAATATGAATTAAATAAAAGTGAGAAACAACAAAGCTGGAATTGTGGTTTGCAATATAAAAACTGCCTGGCTGGATATGCTCATAATCACTTTTATTCTGATTTTCAGTTTTTTGAAAAGATAGTTGAGTTGTGGAAAGGTAAAAATGAGAGCACTTTAATTAAATAACAAGTAAAATACAGTTCATTCTGGTGTATTTTTTTCACAACTTAGTTTCTTTATGACGTTTTATTTGTCATTAACGCCCCAAAGGGCGCAATCATCTATTAATGTTTTTACTTAAATGTTTTAGTGCAACTTATAAGATATTTTACTAATGTTGTTTATAAGTGGCACATTTTCTATTGGTTAGTGATATTTATGGGAGTGTAGGTTTTATCAAGTTATTATTCTGGCATATGAGTTGGTTTTAGGTTGATATGTTCAACTTAAAACTGAAGAGATGAAACTAAAGATTAATCACAGGCTCATTTATTTATTCCTGTTTCAAATAATAGCAGGTTCCTTCTGCCGGATCAATGCTCAAGTTGCACCGGTTGACAAAACATCATCGCCTTATTTCATTGTGTTATCAGAAGATAAAGAAACAGATCAGCTGCCATTAAAATCAACTACAGTTGATGTTGATATCACTGGTGTCATAGCAAATGTTAAGGTGCATCAGGAATACAGTAATAATGGGGAAAATACACTGGAAGCTATTTACGTTTTTCCGGCCTCAACAAAGGCTTCTGTTTATGAAATGAAGATGAAAGTGAATGACAGGGTGATCAATGCTATTGTGGAAGAAAAAGGTAAAGCAAGTGATATGTATAAGAAGGCTCGCAAAGAGGGTAGAATAGCTTCTCTTCTGCAGGAGGAAACACCCAATGTATTCCGGATGAAAATAGCGAATATATACCCACGAGCAAAGGTTGAAGTTGAATTGAATTATACCGAATTACTTTCGCCAGAAGGTGGAGTTTATGAGTTTGTTTATCCAACTGTTGTTGGTCCCCGATATGCTAATGATTTAAATAAATCAGACAAATCAGATAATTGGGTTGCTAATCCTTACCTGAAATCAAGTGTTTTACCTGTGTCAGATCTAAATTTGAAGATAACTCTTAATGCCGGTATTTCAATTAAAGATATAAAGTGTGACACGCATAAAAATAAGATAGATTTTAAAGATCCATCTACAGCAACCTTGAACATGTTGGACTTAAAAGGTGGAAACAGAGACTTTATAATGCAATATCGTTTAGCAGGTAAAACAATTGAATCAGGCATAATGCTCTATGAAGATCCTAAGGGAGAAAATTATTTTCTGGCAATTATGCAACCTCCTCAACGTGTGTTACCAACAGAGTTAACCCCCAGAGAGTATATTTTTATTGTTGATGTTTCGGGTTCTATGAATGGTTTTCCACTTGATGTTTCAAAATCGTTGATAAAAAAACTGCTCCTTCAGCTTAAGGAAACAGACCTGTTTAATATCGTTTATTTTGCGGGGGGATCTGAGGTTTATTCAAAGGAATCGGTTTTGGCATCAAAAGAAAATATTGTTCAGGCATTAACTTTTTTGGATCAGAAAAATGGTGGAGGTGGTACAGAGCTACTTCATGCACTGGAAGAATCAATGGGATTGAATTCTAATGAAGGTTATTCACGTTCTTTTCTGATTTTTACAGATGGATATGTGAATGTTGAGAAAGAAACATTCAAATTTATTGAAACTAACCTTGATCAATCCAATTTCTTTGCCTTTGGAATAGGTACAAGTGTAAATCGTTATGTTATTGAAGGAATGGCTCATGTAGGATGTGGTGAGCCTTTTAAAGCAATTAATAAAGAAGAGGCGGAATTGGCTGCAGATCGTTTCATTAACTATGTTTCTCAACCTGTTCTAACTGATATTAAATATCATTTTGAAGGAATTAATACTTATGATTTAATTCCTGAGAAGATGCCTGATTTATTTGCTGAACGACCCCTGGTAATTTGTGGTAAATATAAAGGAGAAGCAGCTGGCAAACTAGATATCAATGGTAAAACGGGTAAAAAGGAATTTAAAGGAATATTAAAATTTGAGAAAAGTAGTAATGCTGATAATACCTCTTTAAAGTATTTGTGGGCAAGAGAGAAAATCCGCTATTTGTCGGATTATAATAAATTGAACTACGACGATAAATTAAAAGAGGAGCTTATTTCGCTTGGAAAGAAATATAATCTATTAACTGAATACACATCATTTATAGCCGTTGATGAGGTTCAATCCATTGAAAGAGAAAGTCAGATTACAATTAGACAACCTCTTCCTTTACCCGATCGAGTTAGTAACTTTGCAGTTGCAAGCAATCTGGTTGTTTTAAATGATTGCGAATTAGATGAGGAATTAGAGTTTTATGATACAGATAGTTCTGAAGATTTTTCTGTTCACGTATTTCAAATTATTGAAAAGATGCCTGAATTTCCAGGTGGGGAAGCTGCTCTGAATAATTTTATCACCAGCAATATTCAATTTCCTGAGAGTGCAGCCGAAAATGGTATAAGTGGAACCGTTTATGTTAGTTTTACCATTGATGTGGATGGATCTGTTACTGATGTAAAAGTACTAAGAAGTGTTAGTAAAGAACTGGATGAAGAGGCTATGCGAATCATTAAATTAATGCCAAAATGGTCTCCGGGGGCACAAAGGGGTAAATCTGTTAAGACTAGTTTTACGGTTCCTGTTAGATTTACTCTTGATCAATAAGTGCTGGGTTATTAATAAATGATTAAGTTCACAAAAAGAGCCTAACAATTACGTTAAGCTCTTTTCTATTTATAAAATTAGATTCCGTTTATTCAGCTTTAATTATGACCTTTGCTGCTTCCAATCCTTCACTTGTGGCAGTTACTTTTATTTCACCTTCGCCATCTGCTTTAACTATTCCTAAAAACAATCCGCTGAAAGCCTTTCTTTCAGGTGATGGGAAAGGAGTGAAACAGGTTGGATCTCCATTATCAGTTGCAACAACCTGACCTGATCCTTCCACTGTTAACTTATTAATACCAATAGTTTTTGTTCTTTTTACATCTTGAACTGTACTGAAATACTTGCCTGGTAAATTATCCTAGAGTACATTCTTTTATTAGCCATTTCCATTTAAAATGATTTTAGAAAGAAAGACTACACGTATATCTAAAATTGGAGGCATAAAATCAGGTAAAAATAATAAATCAGTTTGACCGGTCTGATATTAACGGTTGTTTGCCGATTGCAGTACTTAAAATTTATTAACTAATTCTTCGATATTTAAAACTGGATGGAATTATTGGTTCAAAACCCATTACTACTATTAACCCCTGTTCTCCAGAACCATTATTTAATGCTATAAAATCTATTCGAATCCATTATTACTATACGATTGCACAAAAGGGGCAAAACCTTAAGTTTTTGAAGGGTTGGTTGAGAAGGATTGAATCAATTAAATTTAATAAGCTAGATTATTAGGAGAGAGTTTTTAATCTTCGTTGTTTTTTGGGTTGTAAATAATGATTATTTGAATAAGTATGGCTAAAAATACTAAGAAAATTATTTCAAGACGAGTAAAAATGTTTATTGCATCCATCGTTTTATTACTCATTATCATCTGTCTCTTTCCTTCATTAAGTTGCACTTTTGATAAATCAAATAGATACTGAGAGATAGTATCAATACTTTCAAATAGCTTAATATGATCTAAAACTTTATTATTTTTTTCTAAATACTTAAGATTTTCAAATTCTGATTTTAGCTGTCCAAATAACTTTTGTTCTGATATTGTCAATTTTGTTAGTTCATATTTGACCAATATCTCAGTTATTTTATGATTGATTCTTACATTGTTTCTCTTTAGGTATAGGGTATCATTAGTAATGTACGCTGTCTTTTTTTCTTGAACTAGCATTGATAGCTCAAAAATAAAATCACTAGCAACAATTCGGTCTTCGTAGATTGTAGTTACAGAATCCCTGAGACGATTATAATTATCTCGGTCAATTAGATTTGTTGTAAGAACTATTATAAATATTAATAAAACACTAGCGATCCATTTAATTTTTTTGTATAAACTCATCTTATGATTGATTTATTAACCTTGAATTAATATATTTTGGGGTATTACTTATGGATGTGTTTTAAAGAATCCATTAAGTTTGAAAGTTCGGCATAGGGTTTGTCGTAATGATTGATATAGATGTTATTATGGAAATCATTGATTTCTCTTAGAACAGGCATAGTTTTCTTCCATTTATTTGGACTAATACAAGCAAGAAAAGCATTTCTGGCTTCTTCCATTCTTTTATCTGCTTTCTTTAATAAAATTTTGCCATCTTCTGTTAATGCCAAATTCTTCGCACGTCTATCTTCATCATCCTGAAGTTCAATTATAAATTTATTTCTTACAAGACGTCTAATGGTATCCATTCCTGTTGTATATTCAACAAGGTGTATGTTAATTAGATCAGTCTTTTTTGCTTTTTCAAGATTTTTGATAGTGTAAAGAAATAAATATTCTAGCCTAGAGTTTAATGGTAGATCAACTAAGTACTTCCTAATATAAAACTCTTCAAATCTGGCAATGCGCAATACATATTCCTGAAACTGTGTTTTTACATCCATCAGACTTAAAAAATATTCAGTTTCAGATTTCAATTTATGGTCAAATTTCTTTTCTAGTTTCGTATTTGAAATGGATTTCTCTTTGATTTGTTCAATCATCCACTCGGAAAAGTTTAATAAATTGTGTTCCTCTAATGATTCTGATTCAAATTGTTCCCATGAACTAATTAACTGTTTTATTATATCGTATCTACCCATTCTTTAAAAGTGCTTTTCAACAAATATACTTAAATATTCGAATACATCGAAACCGACATATAAAGTGTCTTTATTGTATTAAAGTGCTTTAGTAATTAAAAAATAGATATATCTTTGCATCGTATCCGATATTAATAGTGTCGCATGCGATTATGTACTATATAAAGAAGGAAGATTTAAAATTTTGGGTATGATAAAGAAGAATATAAATAATGATAGCCTTTCTTTCTGGACAAAGAAAGTGATGACATATAAAGATTATGGTAGAATATTTAATCTTATTTCTGAAGATGTAGGTAAATCACATATACCAGCTTCAAGTCTACATAGGTTATATCTCCTAGTAATGCTTAGTAAAAAGTATAGTAATAAAGATATTCCTAAGAATGCAGTCACGCTTAACTCTGAATTGGTTATCACAAATAATGAATTTCAAAAGCAATTAGTAAGAATTGTTCTACCTCAAGATATGATTGGGAAGCATGACATATCTCTTTATAATATATTGGCAATTGCTTGTTTGGGAGCTATGGAAAAAGATGATATCGTTGTTGATTTTAATAAATCAATACAAAGGTTTCATATTGAAAAGGTTGCTTTTCATTCTGATAGCAATAAGCTTTTTCACATCTAAGAACATTTAGAATTTATTAATTATGGAACAACAGATTAAAATTACAGAACTTGACTATTTACGTTTAAGTAACTTGATTGGATCAGCTAAAAAAAAGAAGAGTTTTGATTTGCAAAATATAGAGGCTTTGGCATATGAAATAAAACGGGCAGAAAAAGTTGATTCAAAAAAAATATCGTCTGAATTTGTAACCATGAATTCTATAGTACAGGTTGAGAGTTTAGATACAAAAAAACAGATGAAAGTTAAGATAGTGTATCCCAAAGATGCAGATTTCAGCAAAGGTCATGTTTCTGTATTATCACCTTTAGGCAGTGCCTTGTTAGGTTATAAACTTGGAGATACTGTTCAATTTAATGCCCCTCGAGGCATAGTTTCAATAAAAATTTTAGCAATTGATTACCAGCCTGAAGCCAATGGAGCATATACAATGTGAATGTTTTCTTGTATTAATAAGCTGTTGAGTAAAAATTATTAAAATATGAAGAAGTACAAAAACAAAAATGAAGTCTCAGGTACTAAGAAAAGTAATGAGAAGCATCATTTCCAATCGGATACATTAATGATTTTAACCGATGAAAAACACAAGGGGCTTCTTGTAGATCAACATGAATTTATAGTGCCTTGGCAAGAGAATATTCAAATTTGTAGGAAGTGATTTTTATGACCAATTCACTGGAGAAACAGCTTAGGATATAACAAATAAAGAACAAGAAATATAATCATTGAAACACGGAAAGTTAAAGAAGAAAAAGTTAAAGTTAATTCAAAGGAATTAAGGGTGGCTATGTGTTAACAGCGATAACAACAAAGACTGTAGTATTCGAAATCCAACCCAAAAAGTTCCTTTTTGCGAGGAGTATCATTAATAAATTGCATTTTGTTATATAAATTGAAGAAAATAGTGGTTGTTTTATACAATTTATTTGCAAAATGATGGGGATACTAAAAACTAGTATCCCCTGTTATAGATGTACTTATCTGAATTATAGCTGTTGGAATAAATAAATTCTTTAATTTATGTTTCGATTGCAAAAAGAGAATAACTCCTTTGTTGGATTAGATTTTTAAATACACTATGGGATAGTATATTACCAGTCCAATAACCTCTTTTCACCTTCCAAGGCCTTAATGCCCGAAATTTCCTGAGAGACTTCAATAACGCCTTTGTAGTTTCTGTTTTCGTCACGAACAGCAAAATATTGAATAAGGATATATTCCCCACGCATTTTAATCCAGAAATCAGCCTGGTCTTTTTCTCCACTTCTGAAAGATTCAACAATTTGTTCAACTACATGAACACTTTCAGGCGGATGGCAGTTGCTTACTTCACGTCCAATAATAGCCGTTGTACGTGGAAAAATTCGTTTAGGAGGTGTTGAGAAATAGCAAACCTTGTTGTTTTCATCAACAAAAGTAATATCAACCGGAAGGTGATTAAAAATGAGTTTGATTTGCTCTACACTTACTTTGCCCGTTCCAAGATTTACAAGGTTCCCTTCATAATCTGGTTTTACTTCTTTGTCCATCTTTAAATTAGGTTGAATAAACGGATAGCCCAGCTCAAAGCCTTCACGATTCATCATTTCTAACTGGCTTTCGCTGATGGTTGATAATATGCAAGGAAAGAGAATGCGTTCTTCTCTGAATTTAATGGCGTGCATGTTAAAGAAAATATCGCCCACACATTTATTGAATGGTTTAAGGTCAACATTTCCTTCTTGTAATCGAGTAATAACAGATTTAATATTTCTACGAATATCATCATGAAATGACCACATAATTTGTAAACAGCGATAGTCCGGCCATGTTTCTTCAATGATTGGGAATAGGACATTCTCCTTAATTGTGTAATGCTTTGTAAAGACTTCAAGTTGTATAAAGAGTTCCGCAAGTGTTTTTTGTAAGTCAACATTGTTGGGATCTTTCACAAACTCCTTAAAAACAGGACGGATTTTATTCAATAGCAACTCCATTTCGTGGTTATTCTGTTCCAATACACCAAGAAATGTATCAGGCTTTGGTTCAACCATAACATAATCACGAATAGGAACATGGAAAATATTCAGCACTTTATTTGTAAGTACTTTAATATCCTCCATGTTATATCCATCTTTTATAATTTCATCGAAAAGGGTAATAAAATCAGTTGGTATAACGGTAGAAATAAAATCCTTGTTTTCACTTATAAATGAATGAGCATTTCCAGTTTCCAATATAAGCTTAGAAACCTCTTGCAATTTTTCAATCCGTACCTTTTTTGTATTTGTAAATTCCGACATATTCCATTCTAAACTTTAAAAAACACCCAAAATTCTTCTTCTCCTTTTTTATCAAGCCAGTGCTTGTAATCCAAACTCAATGATTTATCAATTAAAGGAGCCGGAATAAATGGAGCTATTACTTTGAGTATTTTATTGGCTTCAAGTTTCTTTACAGCCGAAAGCACCTCATGAACTGGTTGTTCACCAGCATTCAGCATATCACGAATGTCAATAGTCTGAATAACTTCATCTTCTTGAAACCACTCTGGTTTTTCAGTTACATACTCACCATGTTCTACCTCCATATTATCCGTTGTTTTCTGCCCAACTTCGGTTCGTAGAGTGTTTATTAACTCTTCCACTTTTAAACCACCAATGGTTGCTGCCTGTGAGAGGCTGGTAATTTTAGCTACGGTTTTTCTTAATACCGGATTTCTCAACTTCTTAAAAGGTGGGGCAGCAGATATTAAAACATCTTCTAGCTGAGGATATGCCTCTAGTAAATCAAAAATCTTTGTCTTTGGTGTTATAATTAATTTATCCATATTATTCTTTTTTAGGTTCTCCATACGATAAAATACGTTGTTCACCTTTCAAAGCTCTATTTTCGGTAAGGTCTTGCGAATATTCCAGCGTACCTAAATATTCTCCATTCTCATCACGTAGCGCAAAGTATTCTATTTTGACAAATTTTCCTTTCATTTGAATCCAGAATGGTGCATGAGAGGCTCTTCCTGATTTAAAGTCTTCAACAATTTTTTCTACTATATGAGTACTTCCAGGAGGATGACAAAGACGCACATCTCTATTTATAATTGAGCGACTTCGAGCAAAAATACGCTCTTTACCTTGGGTGAAATATTTCACTTTATCATCTTTATCCACAAAAGTCATGTCGGCAGGAATGGTATTCAGAATTGCCATTATTTCTTTTGCCGTAAAGCTGCCTGATGGCAATTGAATAGTACCATCTCCAGATACATTTGTTTCCGAAGTTTCTTCGGTCATTCCTTCAGGTTTCCAATCGACTTGTGGGTCATATAAAGTAAACCCAAATTCAAGCGTTTGTTTATGAATATTGTACCAATCTTCCACAGTTAGTAAATCCATTGCCATCGGAAAAAGGATTTCCTCCTCTTTCTGTACCATATCTACTAAGCCTTGAATCGCTGGTAAGAAAACTAATTCAAGTGATTCCTCTAAATCCTCAGTTTTTAATTCTGGCGATTTAAGAATTTCTATACAACCTTTTAATTGTTCTCTTATTTCATCATGTTTACCCCACATAACTTTTGGAGGGCCAGTAATCTCATTCTTTTCAAGGTAAGGAAACACTAGGTATTCTTTACGTTGGTAGTGCTTGTCAACATCCATGAGCTCATTAAAGATGCCTTGTAGAGCAAAGATGTATTTCTCAAATTCATCCTTTCCAACTTGACTAAGTGCCTGAAGCAAGCCTTTTGCTTTAACTGCAACTCTTTTTAACTCAATATTTTCTTTTTTAAATACATCCACAGGATGACCTTCCGGAATATACTTAGCTCCACTTAAATCAACATTGCCCTCAAGTACGGAACCGTGAATGTCACATAATTTTAGAACTTCGGACTCAGGCAAACCTTCCTGTATGAGTTCTTGCTCTACTTCAACTACCTCGCCGTATGGAATATTTTTTAATGATTCGATTAACTTCTTACGTACTTCGTCAGCAGATTCTCCTTCGTGGAGTTTCAGAATAAGTTCCTTTAACTTATCCTTTCTATATTTTGAGTTATTTATTAATTCGCTCATATCAATTTTTTTTATAAAAGTTTGGTTTGTGTTGTTGGTCTCGGAGCTTTGGTAACTAATATTCTTGCTTGCATGTCGCCCTCATTACTTAAATGATGTACAATATTTGCAGGACTTTCAATCAAAGTATCTTTTTCAAATACTTTTGATTCTTCACCCACATGCACCGTTGGTGTTCCTTCCAACACATAAAAGGTAACATCAACAGGAGTTTTGTGTGGTTTTAAGGTTTCGCCAGATTGCAGGGTAATGTGCATTATTTGTGCTGATTCTTTACTGTATAGCTGCTTTACATCAACCTTATGCGGATTCTCCTTGGGTTCTTCGGTCTTATAGCTTCTTGAGATCATCTTATTTATGCTTTAATTTTTATAAAGGTTACAATAATTTAACGAGTTCTAGGTCTTTTAAATTTCTTTCTCCAAAGCAAATAACCGCTTAACACAACAAGAACGCTCACCAACCCTGACAAAGGCACTAAGAGTATATAAAAATCTCCAAGAAGAAATCGAAAGAAACGGCCTGTATGGATTTCTAGTGAAAAATTCCAAAGTGACATTTTTGATTGTTCAAGTACATTATTTGGCATTTCCGGAAATAACTTATCATGATACAAAGGAACTACACCTTTATCGTAGTCAATCATATATTGCTTACCCTTCAGATCTGTAACCAATCCAGTAACTTTAAAATCACCAATCGGCCTGCCTGTAGAGTTACCAACGTGCATTTTACCTTGTGCCAAATTATAGATTTCAGGATGAGCAGGATGCCATAAGAACAAACCACTAAACGAACCTATAATGTAAGCTCCATCATTGAAGTTTTCTAGTACGTTTATTCCCATTACACTAACAGGAGGCTGAATCCTAAAAGCTTCGGGAGCCAACTCATCTTTATCCATAGAGTAGATTCCTTCCGATGTTGCTAGTATGAATTCCTTTCGGTTTTCATCATATTTTAAGTCCCTCAATTTATCGTACCAGGGATTTGGTTGGTCGAGATGGGAGAATTTGATTGGATTTACTTTTGAATACGCAATAGCAATGAGTAACGGAGGTCGCAAAAACATTCCTGTAAAGAACAAAACTATTAGACACACAAATAACCATACACCCGTTTTATTATGCCATTTTAACGACCATCGGTTTGTCTTGACAATTGATACAACTGTTTTCGACTTCTTCTTTCTTCTCTTTATCCATCTAGGAAAGAAAAAGTATATAATTCCGGTAAGAGATAGAAATAAGGTTATCATACCTAAAAAATCTACAAATAGTTTTCCGGGAATTCCAAAAATCTCCCCTGAATGTATTTGCCACAAGGTTTCAAAAAGTGAGACTTTATTGTTGTAATCATGAGGTTGTTTCAGTTCAATTTTCTGAAATTGGGTATTGATACCTTCCGACTTTCCTTTAAAGAGGTAGGAGCGATTTAAAACATAGAGAGTATCATCAATGCTTTCAATAGCAACAAAGCGTTTAATGTCAACATCTAGATCAAATTTACTCCATTGACTTCTGGCTCTGTCAAAAGAAAATAGTCCGAATTGAGTAGCACAATATAAATTCCCATCACTGGAATGGTGCAGGTCAAATATCTTTCGATTATCACTTCCTTTTGGGAATCCATTATTGAAGGAACTATAATCTGTAAAAGTTGAATCGGTAAGCCATACACCAATATTTCCAAATATTAGAATGCTATCTGCACTTATGATGAGGTTGCTTTTTAAAGCACTGTTATTCCAATTTTGATAACGAAATTCTTTTGGTAAATTATTGCGTGAAACATCAATACTAGAAAAGAATTCACGATGGTTCATGAAAATACCTGTGACACTATAATACAGCAGTAAGAAAGAAATAATTAACCCAGGCCATTTATGAAGTTTTTTATAAATTCTTGCCAATTTACCTTTTGATTTTCCCATCCTCAATCGCAATTTTCCATTTCAACAATATGATACCCCTTAGTTTCTATATCTGAAATAACTTCTTGCGTGGCTTTCTCGATATGGCAAAACTCACATTCTTTTGAGGTAAGTTTTTTCGATTTAACATCTTTATCTATAAGGTATTCATGCCCATATTGAAATATCACATTAGAATCCTTTACATTCTCCGGTGCAATTATATCAAAGTGCATCTTTCTCCCATCGGTACGTTGCACATAAGTATCCCAAACGGCTATTTTCATTTATATTCAATTTTAATTATTCCTGTGGGGCAACTTTCAGCAGCCTCACGTATTTCATTTTCATATTTATCGTAATCAACACCAGGCATCACAATCATCTTATCGAATACTTTAAAGACTCGTGGAGCAAAAGATTGACATATTTTACACGCTACACATGTGTTGATATAATCGTCACGCCATACCTTATCAATTGCCATTTGAACAGGTTTTGATTATTGCATCTACATGTATCTTGGTTGTATTTAAAAAGGGTAATTCCAGATAATTGTCTTGGGTAAACATTAATGGAAATTCGGTACAGCCTAGAATTACTGAATCAACTTCATGTTGTTCCTTCATTTTGTTGACTATTTCAAGTATTTCCAGCCTAGTTGCGTCTTTAAATATTCCTAATTCAAGTTCGTTAAATAGTCTTTGGTTTATAATCTCTATATGCTTCTCATCAGGAACTACTATTTCAATATTGTGCAGATTGAATACTTTATGATAAAAGTCGTTTTGCATTGTGAATTTTGTACCTAATAATGCGCATTTTTTCACTTCAATCTTCTTGGCTTGTTTAGCACATACATCAACAATGCTAATTAATGGTATGTTAACTTGCGCTTGAATTTCATTAAACAGCAAATGTGGAGTATTGGCACTAATTACAGCAAAGTCAGCCCCGGCATTTCTAATATTATCCATACATGAAGCGATATACGAAGCGGCATTAGTATATTTTCCTTCATCAAGTAATCCAATAAACTTTGCCATATTAACGCTAAAAATTACGATCTCAGGATAATTCAAACTACCATCTCCGTTAATTTTATCGAAGCCTTTTATTATTTCTCTGTAATAATCCACGGTTGCTTCTGGTCCTAATCCGCCTAATATTCCAATTGTTTTCATTAGCTAAAGTTTTAATATTAATTCTGAATAATTGCTTGTTTGGATATGACCTGTCCCTCGGTAAATTATTTGTGATAAGAGCAATTAAAAGTAAAATACCAACACCAGTACTTACAGGATAAAGAATATAAAAATACCCCAAGCTTAATACCTTTGGGGTTCCCAGATTTGCTATTAATGCAGTTGCTCCTCCGGGCGGATGCAAGGTTTTTGTACATTGCATTGCAATTATTGAAACGGAGACAGCTAGGGCAGCATTTAGCCACAAAACATCAAAGTTGGATAAAAGCTTATACACACTCACTCCAATAAAGGCACTTATTAAATGACCACCAATTAAATTTCGGGGTTGAGCCAATGGACTATTGGTTGCTCCATAAATTAATACTGCTGATGCTCCAAATGACCCTATAAGAAAGACTTTATCACTTATCCCAAATGATGAAAATACTTCATGCGTAAATCCAATAATTCCAATACCTAAAAAAGCTCCAACAAACGTCCATAAGTGGTCTTGCGGATTTACTACGGTTTGACGATATATTATATACCTGACAACTCTATATCTTCTGTGTAAGTTCTTCATTATTTCGAATAGTTTTAAAAGATAGTATAACAATCAAAATAAGCTTTATAGCCTCAAAAGAAATAAACACCATATGGACTGAGGAACTTGAAGTCTGATTCCCACCAATAATTTGCTCTGCTCTATGAATTAAATGAGGTAATAACCAAAAGGTTTGCAGCAAAAGAATGAGACTTATAATACATACCATAATATTAGTAACCTGTTTAAATACTTGTCTTTTATATTGTAGAATAAGTAGTAACCATATTAATGATAGAATGATTAATTCAATTCTGTTTAAAGCAGTAAATACTAGGCTACCTATGCTTAAACCTATTTCTCTTGTCACCCCATCTGCCCTAAACTTTAACCAGGCTTCAAGAAAACTTATAGCACTAATTAATCCACTCCAAAAAGGAAATAAGAATGCAGTTATCTCTTTATAATTACCCATTTAATCATTACTATCTTGGTTTACACAAATATTAAATCATTAACATTCATTTCTTTGTTCAGCAATGATTCGATTTCTGTATATTTCTGATTTACCACATCCTTTTGTCCATCGCTTAATGCTTCTTCCGCCATTGGGTAAAGCACATTATCTTCCTTATAAATATGGTCTCGTAAAAGCATCCCATAACCTAGTGTATTGTCAATTATTTTACTTCTATTATTCTCAGAAATACCTTCTTCTATACCTTTCACAAAGGTTCGATCTTCATCATGCTCATGTAACATAACTGAAATAGGATTACAATGTAGATGTTCAACATTTTCCAACATGGCTTTAAAAAGTATGTCTTCTTCTTTTGCATGATGAAACTTGTCGGCATAGTTTTTTATAAAATCGATGGTTTTCTGAAAAAAGCCAATGTCTAAAGCTTTACCTTTTTCCAGTTCGGCACATTCAGAATATACAGCATCAATAACTTTTAAAATTATTTGGTGTTCGTCTGATAATATTTGAGTTATATTCTTCATTTTCTATTTCTTTAATCTATTTAAAACCGCTTCTCCCTGCTTAATCTTTTCCGATAAGGATCGTATTGTTTCTGTTTTCACTATTTCAAAAAATCCATCTCGAACAATTTTGTATTGCTCATGCAAAGGACAAGGATTATCATTATTGCATTGCTTAAGTCCAAAGCCACATTTGTGAAAACAAGCATCTCCTTCAACTACATGAATTACCTCATAAAGCGTTAAGTTCGATTGGTTGTCATTGAAAAAGAAACCTCCGCCACGTCCTTTCATAGAATCCATGAGTTTATTCTTCGTTAGCGTTTGGAGAATTTTAGCTGTATAAGCCTCCGGAGCTTCAATTTCTTTTGCAATTTCACCAACACCAGGTCGCTTTTGTTCCCAATTTTTTAGCTGAACAAAAACTAACGCTCTTATGGCATATTCTGTACTTTTAGATAGCATGTCTATTTATTTTAGTAATTCACTTTCCAAAAGTAAAGCTTTCTTAAACAGAATATTGTTTTCTAAATGAATATGACGATGTAAGTCGTTTTCAAATTCCTTTAATGTCTCATAAGTAACTTGGTATGTGCCACATCCATCAGGGGGGCATGTATATGAAGAAGTCAATTTTGATATTTTCTCAAAACGCTCACCTTCTGTTTGATGTTCTTCATGCATGGTATCAATAGTTTCGACTGCATCACCATATTCATCTTTTGCTGTTTTACCCTCCTTTTTTGACTTTACCATTTTTCTTATATAAGGAAATAAAATTAATTCCTCTTTCTTCATGTGTACACTAAGATTCTCTGCTGCACCATCAAACAATGCTTTTACCTCGTGTAACTCAGAGTGATTTTCTCCATGCACATCACAAAGTTTTTGTAATTTTTGTTGAAGAAATGGAATGGTCTCACTAACATAAGTATGATGTCTTTTTTCAATGTAGTCGCAAAGTTCATTGAGTTCCAGCTCGTCGATGTACTTTGAATCAGGATCATTTAGCTGGATTGTAGCAGTCAATTCAGGAATTAATTGTTCAATATTTATTCCACTCTTTTTACAGGCTTCATCAAGACTTATACCTCCTCCACAGCAAAAATCAATATTATTTTTTTCAAAAATTTGAGCTGTTTTAAAATTAGCTTTTACGATGTCCCCTACACTGGTACTTGTATTAATATTCATATCTTTTTATTTTTTGTTTCAGCAAAGATATATAATTTTTTATAAAAGGACATTGATGTCCTTTTATAAAAATGTTATACATTTGTTAACACATTTTAAAATCAGATGCATTATGAATACAAAAAAACTTTGGATTGGATTTATCCTGGTTATGGTTATCTCCTTTGGAATTTTGGGTTATTACGGAAGGGAAATATATAGAGAAGCCCCACCAATACCTGAAAAAGTAGTTGATGGTAATGGGAATTTACTTTTCACAGGACAAAACATTAAGGATGGTCAGAATATCTGGCAATCAATAGGAGGACAAGAAGTTGGAACGGTTTGGGGACATGGTGCATATCAAGCTCCTGATTGGACTGCGGATTGGCTGCACCGTGAAGCTTTATATATTTTAGACCATTTTGCACAAACCGAGTTTGGCAAAAACTACAATGAGCTTGATGAAGAAAAAAAGGCAATGCTCGAAAAAAGGGTTCAAAAAGAAATGAGAACCAATACTTATAATGCACAAACAAAAACTTTACATATTTCAAATATTCGAGCAGAGGCTATTAAGGTTGTTGGTAGTCATTATTCCTCTCTTTTTATGGATGATGAAAAATTAGCAGAGCTACGAGAGGCATACGCTATTCCGGCGAATACTATAAAAGATAAAGAAAGAATGTCCAAAATGAATAATTTCTTCTTTTGGGCAACATGGTCAACAGTAACAGAACGTCCAGGGCAGGAAATAAGCTATACAAATAACTGGCCTCCTGAAAAGCTAGTTGCTAATGAACCTACAGGAGCATTACACCTTTGGACAGGTTTTAGTGTTATTATCCTTTTAGTAGGTATAGGATTGTTAGCTTGGTATTACGCTACAAACAGAAAAGAAGAAGATGAACATGGCGATGTACCGGAGGTCAATCCTCTCTCGGGTGTTCAGCAAACACCATCAATGAAAGCTACGCTTAAATATTTTTGGGTGGTTACTGCTTTAATAGTAGTACAAATTATTATGGGTGTAATAACAGCACACTACGGGGTAGAAGGAAATGGATTCTATGGGATTCCATTAGCTGATTTTTTACCTTATTCTGTTTCTAGAACATGGCATATACAATTGGCTATCTTTTGGATTGCCACCTCATGGCTGGCGACAGGTCTTTTTATTGCTCCGGCTGTATCCGGGAAAGAACCAAAATTTCAGAAATTAGGAGTTGATGTATTGTTTGGTGCATTACTTGTAATTGTTGTGGGTTCTTTAGCAGGACAATGGATGGGGATTATGCAAAAATTAGGATTAGCACAAAACTTCTGGTTTGGTCATCAGGGTTATGAATATGTAGATTTAGGACGGTTCTGGCAAATTTTCCTTTTTGCAGGGCTGTTTATCTGGTTGTTTTTAATGGGTAGAGCATTACTACCAGCTCTGAAAGAACGCAACGAGAACCGTCACTTGTTACTTATGTTTTTAATTTCATCTATTGCCATTGCTGCATTTTATGGGGCTGGCTTAATGTGGGGGCAGCAAACACATCTGGCTATTGCGGAATATTGGAGATGGTGGGTTGTTCACCTTTGGGTAGAAGGATTCTTTGAGGTATTCGCTACTGTTGCTATTGCATTTTTATTTGTTCGAATGCAGCTAATAAATGCTAAAGTTGCCACATCTAGTGTTCTTTTCTCAACCATTATATTCTTGTCTGGAGGGATTATCGGCACATTCCACCATTTGTATTTTACAGGAACACCAACGGCAGTGCTGGCACTTGGGGCAACTTTTAGTGCATTGGAAGTCGCACCTCTGGTGTTTATGGGATTTGAAGCCTATCACAATTTAAAACTTAGTCGTGTTATTAACTGGGTAAATGCTTACAAATGGCCTATATACTTTTTTATTGCAGTAGCATTTTGGAACCTGTTGGGTGCAGGGATATTTGGATTCTTAATCAACCCTCCAATAGCATTATATTACATGCAAGGACTTAATACTACACCTGTTCATGGACATACCGCTTTATTTGGAGTTTATGGCATGCTTGGTATTGGTCTAATGTTGTTTGTATTACGTGATATGAATTTAAAGGTAGATTGGAAAGAGAAGTCAATTAAAATTGCATTCTGGTCAATGAATATTGGACTATTACTAATGGTATTAATTAGTGTTTTACCTGTAGGACTTGCTCAGACTGTAGCTAGTGTTAAGCATGGTTTATGGTATGCTCGTTCTGCTGAATTTTTAGGAACTCCCGTAATGGAAACATTGCGCTGGTTACGTGCCATAGGTGATACTATTTTTGCAATAGGAGCATTATATCTAGGATATTTCATTTTTGGTTTAAAGGGGGGATGGTCTATTAAGAAATAGTGTGACTAATTGAAAGATAAGAACTCCCTATTGAGTAAAATCAATTGGGAGTTTCTTTTTGTCCCCACTTTTACTTAAACCTCATGGTCTTAAGCCAAACTCATCTAAGAACAATTCAACTTTTTCGATAACATTTGCATATCCGAACTTATCTTTTCGTTTGTAATACGAGCATATATCTGAGTTGTTTTAATATTGGTGTGGCCAAGCATTTTGCTTACAGACTCTATTGGGACACCTTTAGAAAGGGTTATCGTTGTAGCAAAAGTATGGCGTGCAAGGTGAAAAGTCAGGTTTTTATTTATACCGCATACATCAGCAATTTCTTTCAAATATTGATTTGTCTTCTGATTGGTCGGAATAGGTAAAAGAACACTATTGGGTAGTCCTTTGTATTTATCTAAAATCATTTGAGCTATATCTAATAAGGGTACAACTGTTTTGACGGAAGTCTTCTGACGTTTGGTATTAATCCATAAATTACCATCAAAGCCTTTAGTAATATGTTCCTGTCTTAGATTTTTAATATCGATATATGCCAGTCCGGTATAGCATGAGAAAATAAAAATATCGCGTACTCGCTCAAGCCGTTCACTACTGAAACTTTTTTGCATGATACTTTTTAGTTCGTCATCGTTCAGGTAACCTCTGTCTACCTTCTTTATTGAAATCCTATAATTGGCAAAAGGATCAGTTTGTATCCATCCATTCTTTTGAGCTATAAGTACTATGCTTTTGAATTTTTGAATAAACTTAGCAGTTGTATTTGCATTGCATCCACATTGTACGTTCAGGAATGTTTCAAACCCGACAATAAAGGAGTGGTTTATTTCTCTTAAATCAATATCAGTTCGTTTGTATTCAGTTTTCAAGTAATTTGACAGGTGTCGTTTACAGACTTCAGCTTTCTGGTATGTGGCTTTTGATTTATTTATGCCAATTTGCTTCTTTAGGAGGTTATTGCTGTCCTCAAATAGTTCCATTAGAAAGAATTGCTCTTGCCCGATACCAAGGAAAGTGTTTTTAACCTTCTCGGAAGTTACTGTGATTTCTTTTCGGATAAGTTCGTTATAGGTTTTATGAATAGAGGTCTTAATTTCTTCCAAAAGGCTATTTGTAGCCATGGCTTCTGAACTTCGCCCTTTTACTTTGCCCAGGCTAACGCTCCATTCAGTAATCTTTATATATTGCTTTGTGCTGAATTGAGCCATTTTACCATTAACACTTATTCTTGCAATAATAGGTGCTGTTCCATCTTTCTTTTTTGTACTTTTCTTAATGTAAAAAAGAACTTTAAATGTACTTCTCATTTTGTTTCATTTTTGAATTGTAAAACTAGTTTATTAATCACAAAATGAAATGATTGCAGGCGTGCCAATACGCGACATTACTATGCCAATATGCGACAATTTGTGACCTATTTTTGATTTTAAAAAATAGGCTACGATTTAGCCACAAAACTATGTCGCTTTTTGGCAATTTTATCAAAGTACTTCCAGACATAAGGGTACAAAAAAATCCTACAATATATTGATATTGTAGGACTTGTCTCTTTTTTGTCTTCTATTGACATTTAACTAAGCGGAGAGAGAGGGAACTGAAAATATGTTTTAAGTGCCCAATTATCAATGTTTTACGAATTCAACTTTTAAAGTCCACTGTAAGTCCACCAAAATTGGGTAAAAAATGCCCGTTTCAAATGCGTTTTAATGAACTCATTTCCCTCCAAAAATAGTAAAAAGGAACCGAACCTAAAAAAATATTCTTGTCAAAATATTTTGTATGATTAATTAAAACATCCTAAATATATAAGAATACGACATTTCTAAACTTAAGATTTCATTGAGTGAAACTACTAAGTAAGAGTGATATTGAAAACTGATGGTCTTTACGTTAAATCTTTCAAAGTTATCCGTTTTAGTTGTAATCAAAATAGAATTACCGTAACTTATACTCTTTATCTATTCAAGAAATGGAATATTAAAAAGATAGAATGAAAACTGTATCCAATGAAAAGTATATTCAAATTTTAGAACAGAACAATGCTGAACTAAAACATATTATTAAAAAACAACAAGAAGATATTGAAAAAATAGTAGAGCAGCGAACAAGAGAATTAATAGATCTGATAAGTACAAAAGATAAATTTTACAGGATTATCGCACATGAATTACGAAATCCCTTTAACAGTATTCTTGGAATATTGGAATTATTGCTGAATAATTTTCATGGTTATGAACCAAAAGAAATTGAGAATTTTCTAAATATTCTGTATAGTACAACAAATATTTCGTTTGATTTGCTTGTAAATCTCTCAGAATGGCTGAGTGTACATAATAAAAAGTTATCCTTTAATCCGGAAGAAGTTAATGTTTCAAATTTATTATCCGAAGCAATATTAACTACAAATTTAACAGCTCAGCAAAAAAACATTAATGTTAACAATTGTATACCGGAGAATATTTATGCCTATGTTGATGTCAATATGGTTGGTACTATTTTTAGGAATCTGCTCAATAATGCCATTAAGTTTTCTAATAAAAAAGGCAGTATTGAAGTTTCTGCCCAATTAAAAAATGAGTTTATTGAGATAACAGTAAAAGATAATGGAGTTGGATTATCTGTAGAAACGCTTCAGAATATTTTTAAATCAGAAGGAATAGATTCAATACAAGGCACCGATCAGGAATACGGTACAGGATTTGGATTACTGCTTTGTAAAGAATTGGTTGAGATTGAAGGTGGACAAATCTGGGTTGAAAGTATTATTGGCAAGGGTAGTGAATTTAAATTTACGATACCCAATTCAAAAACATACTGATAGTATTGGATATTTCTCTATAAACCAACCAAATGCTTTTCGTTCTGTTTTAACTAAAATTTATACTTATGATACCAGATAAATACAAGAATTACTATTTAGGATCGAATAAATTATTTTTCCCTGAATACGAGTTCGTAATTAAGTTAAGCTTTCCAAGAGTTTTTGTTCGTTTTTTGCGTGTTGAAGGCTATTATACCGATTTTGATAAATTTTTTCAGAATGTAGCTGAAGTACAATACATTGAAGGAAGTAAGCTCTCTAAAATAGAAGAAAGACAAATATTAAATGAGGTTTGGGATTTTCTAACAATGGAAAAAGGGCCTAATAAGGCAGATTTTTATGGAAAAAACGATAAGTTATAATGAATAGAAAAGTAATTTAATTTGAAAAATTGGACACAAAAGAATTTTGTACTAATCGCAGTGTTAATAACAGCTATTCTAAAATATCTGCTGATAGATTGGCTGAATGTTAGAACTATATATATAGTCGGCATTTCTTTTTTTTGGATTGGATATATATTGTTTCGTAAAAGAACGAATAAAGAGTTCGAAATATTTAAACTGCCCGATTTTAAACAGTCTTTACTAATATTATTACCTATCATTTTACTTAATGGTTTGGCTTGTGTGTTTTATGCATACACCAATAATACGCTCAATGTATCCAGGCATATTCTATTGGTTTTACTTTTATATCCATTTTGGGGAGTCATACAACAATTTATCATGCTTGAGATTATTTTGATGAATTTAATCGCATTTTTCAAAGGTAAAGTCAGCGCTATTCTTTTGGTTTTTATAGTCTCAATCTTGTTTGGTATCATTCATTATCCAAATACTTTTTTGATGCTATACACCTTTTTCCTAGAGTTGGTTTTGGCTTCAGTTTTCCTTAAATGGCGTAACCTTTGGGCAATTGGGATCACTCACGGTTGGATGGCGACTTTTTTACTTTATTATGTAATGGATCGTAATCTTTGGTCAGAGATATTTATTGGTATTTAAATATGAAAAAAACGTTTTAACTCTATTCCCTTTTTAAGTTTATAATGCACAAAAAACAATAAACCGGCAATGGGCAATAATGATACCCCGGCAATAATACTCCAGTTAAGTCTAATGATTTGATGAGAATACAGAGATATAAAAATTTCAATGCTAAGTAATAATATGGCTATGGCCAAAAAAATGACAGCTAGTATATTGAATCCAATCTGATTCGATACACGAATCAACACTAAAACAATAAGTGATAAAATATAAAAGGACGTCACAATAGGAATTCCGAGTTTTATCCCCCAGTAACTTTCTCCATTAAAATAATCTATCATCAAAAACAAAATCGTTATGGAGATCAAACTAGTAATGAGCAAGACGAAAGGTTTTTTTCGAAAAAACACAACGAAACTAATATTAGAAAAAGCTACTAATGAAGCAATTAAATTATACTTAGCCCAATTAATATTGTGACTTATTATGAAGTTTATTGTAAGTGTGATTATAATACCAGACATCAGAATAATTCCGGATATCTTCCAGATAAGCTTTCGTTTTTGAGTAAAGCTGAGTTTTTCAATTTCATTTAATGTTTTATCCCTGAAATCGTGATGTTTCTCTTTGGGAATATCAACAGAAATAGGTTCTTCTCCAGCACTAAGTCCACATAAAGGGCAGCATATCATATCTTCATCCAATTCTACTTCACAATTCTTACAATAATCCATAATCTAATTTTAGTGTTTAGTAATTCTAATATTTATACCTTGCTGAGAGAGAAAGTGAAGATATCTTCGCTCAAACTCATTTGAGTTAGTAATGTTACCAAAACTTAAGGTAATCTTATCCTCATAGCCAATTACACCACAGTTAATCTTCAACCGCTTGTTAGGCGGTGGAGGTGAAATTGTGAAATAATCGACTTTATGGCGAATAGGATCCGGTAATTCTATTTTGCCTAAGTTGGTTAGTACACCACTATACATATTGGTTCCTTGCGAATGATATTTATAGTACAGAATGATACTCTTTAGCCAAATGGGAATTCCCCTCACAATTAAATTTCGTTCACTACCTACATTACGGGAAATAATCTTACTAATTAGTTTCTCATCTGTTTCCAACTGCATTTTATGATACACAACTTTCAGTATTTCATCAAATGTATATTTACCCAATCGTAAGTCTATTTCGGGCATAACAAAAAGTGAAAAATTACGCATCGTCTTAGTAGGATAGATATTTCGAATATTTACCGGAACCTGAACTCTTGCTATTTTATTGGATGAGAATATTCCATTCTGCTTGTATTCATGGTAAATATCCTGCAGAGTTAACAAGTATACAGCAACCAGATAATCTGTAATGCTTACACCTTTTTCCTTTGCCTTTTGTTTTATTTGCTGAATAGATAGAATTGCAAATAAAAGATGAAATCGTGGCTTTTTCTTTAAATGAAATGGCAGATGAAATGCCTTTGGTTGTTTGACCACATGGGGAATATTCTCTTTAAAATACCTATTGTAAGCATCTTCATATTCCTCTTTATCTGCTTTCATTGTATAAAAGCTATCTATTTGGTTCGTATCAAGTAAACCTTTATCCTGAAAATAATAAATAAGTATGGTTTTTAAAAAAGTTAATAAACCATAGCCATCAGTAAGTATATGCGAAAATTCGGCACTTATCTTATTTTTATGAACAAGTATTCTCACAAGCAAATTGCTCTCTTGGTTTCGCTTAAAAGCTTTGCAGGTAACTCCATTATCATGCAGAATTCTTATTGGATTATTTACCTGTTCAAGGTAATACCAGAAAAAACCTCCATGTAAACTCACCTTAAAATATGGGAATCTTTTTTCAGCACGTTTAACAGCTTTGAAAAGACTACTAATCGTGACTCTCTCTTTTAAATTGGCAGAAAGTCGTATTACAGTAGTGTTTTCCTTGCTTCTAATGGCCGGAAAAATTTTAGCCGCATTATCTAAGGGAGTCCAAAAGGTACCTTTATCGTTCATTATTTGAGATTGTCTTTTTAGAACTTTATTCTTTTTCAAAGATTAGCGCAATATCAATAAATTATAGTAATTTAAGCAAAATGTGAGACAATGAATTGCTTTGTTACAAATATTACGTACTATCATTACTGATTATCCAATAGTTGAGAGAATCATATTAAGAAGTTATGAATCAAATTGAAGAAAGAATAAAAGAATTTAAAAAATGGTACCATCAACAACTTACATACCATCAAAAGGCTATCGAACATTTTTCAAATATTATTGAGAATATTGATAAGGTCGATCAGGTATTATTCAGGCTCAAAACTGCTGAAGAGTGTATTAAAAAGTTCAACCGAAAATATTTACCATACCTTGATTCCGATTCTTCATTTCAGATTCAGGATTATATAAGCGATTTAATAGGAGTAAGAGCTGTTTGTTATTATTCTGATGATCTTGTTTCCATAAAACGGAGTTTAAAAAAACATTTTAGAGTAATGGAGACGACTGATAAAACAAGTTTACTTGAAAAAACAGAAAATCAATTCGGATATAAGGGTCTCCACCTACAGTTAAGGTTAAAAAAGAAGAGAGGAGCAGAAACGAATATTACAGACTTTAGTTCGTTAGAATTTGAATTGCAGATACGTACCGTAATTCAGGATGCCTGGAGTATATTAGATCATAAGATTAAATACAAAAAAAGTATACCGCATAATCTAAAGCGAAGAATTAATCGATTATCTGCACTTTTTGAAATAGCAGATGAAGAATTTCTCAGTATTAAAAAAGAAATTTTACAAGAGGAAAAAATAATTAGCGACCGATTAAGAAAAAAAGGATCGATAGATACCAGTTTACCTCTTGATGTTTTTAGGTTCTTATACATAGCAAAAAAGCACTTTGCCGACTATAAATTTAATGAATATAAGGTGGATAATTTTGTGCAAGAGATTCTAATTCAGAACTCGGATTTTACCGAACATGATTTAGAGCTGGCAATCACGAAAAATATTCTTTTTTCAAACAAAATAGAAAAAGCTCAGAACCAAATATTAAACCCATATACTAAAATAAGGTACTGCCTGTATCGATTTAATCATAAGGTATTTGCTAATATTTTATCAAGTTATCAAAAAGAGGTTATTAGTGATTATATATAGTTAATAGTTATAAGTGTTGAATAATAAAAATGGTACTCTTGCTACTATAAGATGTGTTTTGTATCGTTTTGAAATATAACAGCATGTAGCTTTATTCTAAATTTGATACATAGGTATATACTATAAATGCTACAAAATTGGTTTGTTGTGGTATTTAATTATGCTTTCCGGATAATAAGCATTTGGTTTTGTTGATTGGTTAATTGCTTTTGACAACGAAAAGAATATAAATAACTTTATAAATATGAATTTTTGCGTAGTATAACTACTCATTAAGTAATATATTTAAAGTTATTTAGTTCTTTTATTAAATCAATTCTTTATTTATGTTTAAAAATGAGTAGTATGACTACGCATAATGACATAAAATTAAAGAAGCTTTTTAATCTATTGCAGCCCAATAATGTGATAACAGCAGCAGTATTGGACAACAATGTTGTATCCAGACATCTACGCAGGTACTATAAGGACAGCGGATGGATAGAACCTTTAGGAAGAGGTGCATATAAAAAGCCCGGCGAAAGCTTGGAATGGCAAGCAGGTGTGAATGCAATGCAAAATCAATTAAACATTAAGGTGCATGTAGGTGCTTTAACTTCATTAAGCTTACATGGATTCAGCCATTATTTCAGGTTAAGCAAGTAAACGATATACCTATTCTCACCCTTGCAAACCAGAATGCCAAATTGGTTTATAAATTACAATTGGAATGTAGAGTTATTACAGAAACCCACTTCATTTCTTCCTGAAAAAACAGGCATCAAGGAAATGGAGATAAAAGATACAAAAATTAATGTATCAACACCCGAACGTGCCATATTGGAATGCCTGTTTTTAGCTCCGCAACATTCAGACCTTGTTGAATGCTATCAGGTTTTAGAAGGATTGGTCAACTTAAAGCCTAGATTGGTGAGTGAGCTTCTATCAGCTTGCAAATCAGTGAAAGTAAGACGTCTATTTCTTTATATGGCAGAAAAGGCAAATCATCAGTGGTTTCAATTCCTAAAAACAGATAAGATAGATTTAGGTAGCGGAGACCGGATGATAACAGAAAGTGGAGCATACAGCTCAAAGTATAAGATAACAATACCCAAAGAATTAGCAGAGTTATGATTTCACCAGCATATAGAGCACAAGTGGATTTATTACTACAGGTTCTACCATATGTAGCAAAAGAAGAAATATTTGCACTAAAAGGAGGTACGGCTATTAACCTTTTTATAAGGGAAATGCCTTGTTTGTCAGTTGTTATTGCCCTGACTTATTAGCCACTTGATTCCAGAACCGAAGCCCTCAAAAATATTCAGAAAAGCTTGGGAAGAATCAAGGCGAATCTAGAAAGAAATGTACCGGGCATTACAATCAACACCGTTCCATTAAATGGTGGAACTGACGTTAAATTGAATTGTCAGGGTCAGGGCGCACAAATCAAAATAGAAGCGAATACAATTACCAGAGGTAATGTCTTCCCTACAGAATTAATACAGGTGGTTGATTCTGTTCTGGATGAATTTGACAAGTTTGCAGTCATCATTGTAGTCTCAATGGCCGAATTATATGGAGGTAAAATCTGTGCAGCTTAGCATGTTTTAGATCGTATACCTTTAACTATATCTTCTTTTCTAATAATGATAATTTGTGATTTTGGAAAATGTTCACAAATAACATTTGTTCACGTAACGTGAACGTTGTATATTTGTGAACATGAAACAGGAGATGTTACATATTGCATTGGATAATTTTAAGAAAATAACCGGGATGGATGTTCTCTTAAAAGATAATACACCATTAGATGGAGTACTGGAAATACCAGCTTTGGGTAATGGAGTTCATTATGTTGTCGAACTTAAGCAAGAGATCAGACCACATCAGGTGCAGCAGTTGGAATATAACAGCAAAGAATATGGCAATTTTATGGTTGTTGCAAATCAGATTTTTCCAAAAGTTAAGGAAGAATTAAGGGCAAAAGGCATAGCTTATCTGGAGACAAATGGTAATACTTTTATAAAACAGGAAAATATCTTCCTTTTTATAGATACTCAAAAAACAAGCATTCAGACCAAAGAAAAAGGTAATCGGGCATTTACAAAAACAGGATTAAAAGTATTATTACACTTACTTAATAATAAAGAAGATATCAATTTACCACAACGCGAATTAGCAAAATTAACTAAGGTAGGATTAGGTAGCATTCCTCAGGTTATCGAAGGACTTAAAGAAACGGGTTATCTTCTTCAGCTAAATAATAAGACATACGTTTGGGAAAACCGGAAAGAGTTATTAGATCGTTGGGTAATAGAATATGATACAGTTTTGAAACCCAAGCTAAAGAAAGAGCGATATGATTTTCAGGGTAATTGGGAGGATATTGTTTTAGTAAAAGAATTAACTGTTTGGGGGGGAGAGCCTGCTGCAGATATACTAACAAACTATCTTCGTCCAGAAAAGCTGATTATTTATACAAAGGAGAATCGTTTGAACTTAATGAAAAACTATCGCTTGATACCCAAAGCTAACGGCCAGATAGAGGCTTACGAAATGTTCTGGGAACAGGATAAACAGAAGCCTACAGCACCTCCTATTTTGGTTTATGCAGAATTGTTATTGGAAGGTGGAAAACGAAATAATGAAACAGCAACAAAAATTTTCAATGAATACATCCAACCAAAGTTATAAGGAACTGGCCATTCCTTATTTTAAGGAAACCTTTGAGTGCATTGATAAAATAATGAAAGCACACAATATTCCTTATTATTTAATTGGAGTAAGTGCTATAGCCTTAGAACTTCTTAAAAAAGGAATTAAACCAAGCAGAGGTACCAAAGATATTGATTTTGCCATAATGATTTCAAGCATGGCAGAGTATGAGCGAATTAGTGATGCATTAATTGAAAATGGGTATAATAAAGTAAAAGCACCATGGACATTTTACTCTGATAAATTTAATGTAGCTATTGATATTTTACCTTTTGGGGAAATAGAAGAACAGGACACTATTAATTTTAATAAGCGCTATAGTGATTTACATGTTTTGGGATTTACTGAAGTGTTGGAGGAGGCTGTTTCTATTCCAATTGAAGAGAAAATGGTTAATATTCCACCTTTACCTGGAATGATTATACTAAAATTAGTCGCCTGGAGCGATAGACCAGAAGAGCGTGATAATGATTTGGCCGATATTCTTAAAATAATTGAACATTATTTTGATTTAGAATTTGACGATATTGTTGAGAATCACAATGACATTTTTCCAGATGATGACTTCGATCAGATGAAGATTGCTGCAGAAGTATTGGGAAGAAAAGCCGGGGTGTTCCTAAATAAATCGGAGACTTTATCGCAAAGAATTCATTCGGTATTAAAAGAAAATTTATCTGATGCTTCTATGTCAGCTATTGCTCGAGAATGGTCCAGAAAACTAGATGTTGAAATTGAATATGCTTATTCAGTATTAGAATCGTTTTACAAAGGAATATTCGAGGGAAAGTAACTAAAGCTTTATTAATATTCATACGGAGTTATTCTTCTGTTATCCTTGAAATACAGCTATATGCCACTATATACTAAAAATGATGCATCGCTATATACTAAATTTGATACATTGGCATATACTAAAAATGCTACAGAATTGGTTTGTTCTGGTAATTACGCAATCTCCTTAAATATGTCATGTATATGAGATGAATTGTTTATACCCTATCAGGTATAAATAGACCAATATGGCTAAGAATTATACCCGAACGGGTATTTTAGATGCAATTATAGAATGAAACGAACATGAATTTTAATATTCTAAATTGCATACATTAGAATAATTAAAATTCATAGAGAGTTCCATCTGACAAATGAAGATATCTTTAACAGATGAAAATACAGATCATTAGCGATATACATCAAGAGTTTGGGTTTAATCAATTTCGTTTTGACAATGCTGACATTGTTGTGTTTGCAGGTGATATCAATCTTGGTGTAAAAGGAATAAGTTGGATGGTGAAAGAAATATCCAATAAGCCAGTTATATATGTATTGGGTAATCATGAATACTATAAGGGATCTTACCCTAAAACATTGCTAAAGATTAAAGAAGCTGCAAAAGGAACAAATATTCATGTGCTAGAAAACGAATCGATAGAGATTGATGGTATAACATTCCATGGAGCTACCCTTTGGACTGATTTTTCAATATTTGGTAATCCAATTAAATATGGAATCATTTGTCAGGAGAAGATGAATGATTATAAGAAAATAAGAAGAGATCCTTCATATTCACGCCTAAGAACCATTGATACTTTTAATCTTCATAATCAATCCATATCATGGCTTAAAAACAGCTTAATAGAATCTAATACCGTTACAAATATTGTAGTAACGCACCATGCTCCCAGCATAAAGTCAGTGCCAAATCAATATAAGGAAGATCCGGTGTCTTCTGCATATGCTTCCAATTTAGAGGATTTTATTATTGAGCAAAAGCCTCAATATTGGCTTCACGGTCATGTGCATACACCTGTGAGATACAAGATTAATGAAACGGAAGTTATCTGTAATCCACATGGATATATTGATGAGAAATATAATGGTTATGAAAAGGAACTAATTATAGAAGTAAATTAAAATTACCAAAGCAGATCTACAATCCGGTCTTAAAGCCCCTCAAACTCTTTCTGACTAATACAAAAATGTTCCAGGATAACCTCCAATTGCTTGTGTGTATAATAATGTGCTCTCCTATTTCTGGCTAATAAATCAAGTTTGGAGTTTAATTCCTGCGATTGTTTTATTTCTTTCCTTAATAATTGCATGGCAGAAGTTGTATTTGAGCTTTGTGGGTATAGTTTTTTAGCTAAATCTTGTTTTAATATTGTTCGGGGTAATATCATCGTATTGCGTTTAATATAATTCTACATCATTTTGATGGCTGTAAAATTATATTATAAATCACAAAATGAGTTATTTATAGCTATACCAAATCGCGTCATAACTAAGCCAATTCAAGACAAATAGAACTTTTTTAAGTTTTTTGCTCCACTCGCTCTATAAAATCTCATGAAAGCACTGAAAATATACTCTTCTTTAATAATTGTTTTTTCTTAGAGTACTATAATTATTGTTTTCATATTGGCGGTGATTTGAGCAAAGTATGATTAAAATTTACAAAGCCTTTTGAAAGTGCTCAAGTGATTAAATAAGTTCTCAAAAAGCACGCTTAATATACTCTACAAAATGGGCAAAGCATATAAAAGCAAGTGAAATATACTCTGAGCATAGTCTCTATATACACTGAAAGTACTCTGAAGCATGAAAAAGCACTCAAAAGCTATCTGTTTATTGGTATCGATAGTACTTTTAAGCTTGTTTTCGCAAGTTTTTCAGTACATTTTTACCGTTGTTTCCCCAAAGAAGTTCTTATAACAACTCAAATTCTTCCTGACTGATACAAAAATGTTCCAGGATAACCTCCAACTCTTTGTGTGTATAATAATGCGCTCGTTTATTTCTTGTCAACAATTCAAGTCTATTATTTAATTCCGGTGATAGTTTTATTTCTTTCCGGAGCAACTGCATCGCTGCATTAATATTTGAGCTTTGTGGATATAATTTAATGGCCAAATCTTGTTTCAATATCGTTCTTCTAAATATCATTTTAGTGAGTCATTTTTGCATTTTTCTGATTCAATTATAGAGAAATAGAATGCAATTTCAAAAGGAATGTAGAACATGGTAATAAATAGTAATAAAAGTAAAAATAGTTGATATTCAAATAGTAATAAATAGCAGTAAAAAGAAAAATACCAGGAATTATAACTGTGATGTAATTTGGTCTGTATTCAATAATATTTACTTGCGCTAAATTAAAACCGCAAAAACGATAAAATACGTTACGATACGTTCTTTTACTACCATTTACTCGCATTTACTATCAGATCCTATCTTTAACTATAAAGTGAGTGTACCGTATTGCTTAGGTTTGACGAAATAAAATTTAGTAACAAGTTTAAATCGTATAAAAATGAGCAAGACAGTTGTAATTGTAGATGAGCATCTCTTTAATAAGTTAATGGGCAAAATTGATCATATTAACGATAAGATAGATAGTATCAATGTGGCCAAGAATGATGGTTTTAAAGACCGTTGGTATGTTACCGAAGAAGTATGTAAACTATTAAATGTTAGTAGGCGAACTTTGCAAACCATGCGCGATAATAAAATCATTGCCTTTAAGAAAACCGGACGCAA